>NZ_JBSTYP010000014.1:0-90823 GCF_054052405.1 Aeromonas aquatilis
AATGTCAGCCCGGCGGAGTTTAACAAGAGGTATTGGAGAACTGCTCAGGCTGCTTGATCCGGGACTGTCCGATCTTGTCAGGACACCTCACCCAGAGGATCGCTGGGATAAGACCACACTCAGCAAACAAGAAGGCAAGCCAAGTGAGGCTGCCGCCGGCAAGAACGAGAAGGGCAGCACGGAATAGGGCGGACACCAGTGACACCAGGCTGGCCAGCTGCAATGATGAACCAATCAATCAACACGGAGGGCAAGCGATGTCCTTTACTGCGATCACCCTTGAGGCCGCCCTGGCCATTGAACCGGCCAAGCTATCTGGCGTCATAGACGGGATACCGGTCAACCCGACCAATCCACCAGCCAGAGACATCAAGCACGACGAGCGTGAACCCGAAGAAATGATACTGTGGTGGCGCCAACCGTACCTGCAATGGAATAGCAATGGGCACTGGGATGTTCGATGCCTCGATGGCGGCGCATGGGATCGCCCCACGTTCATAGGCAACCATGAAGAGCTGGCCAGCGCCATAGAACTGGCTAAGAAGCCTACCCGCGCCTATGCCATAGGGGAGAAGCAGGCCTTAGAGAACGGCGAGGCCCTAATGAGATCGCTGGGGCTTGATGAATGAGGCAAGGGCGCCACATCGGCGCCCTTGCTTTTTGCACAAACAATCAAAATCACGCACGATATTGACTACTTAGGCATAAGATCGTAACCTCATGCTTAATTGGTTTGTTTTATGGTCAATTGGAGGTGCGTAAAATGGCATTTAGAGCGAACGACGAGATTCAGCGAGGGACGGAACGGGCTGTTCGGTATCTCACCCCATCAGATGGAAACCCGGCGCAGAGGGCAGATGCCAAGGAGCTGGTGCTCAAACTGATCGAAGACTATGGGCCAGTAGTAGATTCATATCCCGTCTGGCACCCAATAGTTGATCTGCCAAACAAATACGCCGGCATACGTGATTGGGCGCGAACAGCACCATGCGAAGACATCGGGTATCACGGGCTTGATCATACGATCTACCTGGCGAACGCTATCATCACCTGCCCCTATAGCCACGCCACCAAAACAGTGCTGAACGCCGCTGCAGCCCTTAGCCATCCTGACGGGTACTTTGAGGCAGAAGAGATAGGAATCCCTCTATACAACCTGAGTGCCACTCCGATGTTGATCCGCTTTGAGTGGCTTTGTGGCCTAGAGCCAAGCAGACCGATCCCCTCCTCTGTCGCCATCCCCAAAATGCTACTAAAAGAGCTTCCTCACTGGCCAACTGCCCAATGCCCTGAGACTTGGGAGGATATGAAGGACTACCTTATGGGTTCCCCGGCCGGAAGCAGGTCATCCCTGTTTGTTACTCAGGAGACTGGCCAGGCGATGAAAACCATATGGAACACCCTCATCAAAAATGGCGTGTTCACCCCACCGCTGAATTGAGAAAGGGTACCATGATGGCACCCTTTTTCATTCGCGCTGAATTCCAGATAGGACAAAGCCCGCAAGTAGCGGGCTTTGGCCTCAAGTTACAAGGGCACGTCTGTTTCCAGAAAACCCTGTGTCTATATAAGTTATTATATGCACTTTAAAACTCCAGAACAAGGTCTTTTATGCTAAGCCATCTGACCCAGCAACGCCTGGCCACTGTTAGACACTTTTTCAGAACAAAAGATGATGACGATTTACTAGGCTGTTACGCTTGGGCTCAGGCTGTTTCCTCCGGCCTACTGCCCATACTGGGTGACTTCGAAATAACCCTTCGCAATGCTTTGCATCGTTCACTCTCACTCCACTACAGCAACCAACAAGCAGACTCTTTCAACTGGATGATACCGCGCCCTAACCCGGCGCCCAACCCATTAAAACCGTTTATAACACCCCTTCACCGCATGGCGGTGCAGAGCATCCAGAACGTGCAGAGCGTGATAACCAAAAAGCCGGCCGCCACTCCAGATGACATAGTTGCAGCACTTCCGTTTGGATTCTGGGAAAACCTCATCGCCTCCCTTGATCACGTCTCTCACTCAAGGCTGCACCCCAACTTACAGTACGACATTCTGTCCGCCGCATTCCCTCACGCACCCCTCCAGCAGGGCCTAAATTTCGGAGATCCACAGTTCAAACAAGATCTTACCAACCTTCTTTACAGAATCAGAGACATTAGAAATCGTGTTGGGCACCACGACGCGATCTGGAGAATCCCCGAGTTTAACAGCTCAGGTGCTGCTGGCTTCACCCCGCGCCACCCTCGCCACACTGTTATCTCGATAGCACAAGCCATCGACAAGATTGCCTGGCTGGCCGGCTGGATTGACCCCGCCATACCTGTCTACATGCAGAGAACCAGCCACTGGTCTGCACTGAAGGCGCTGCTAACTCGCCAGGCGTTGGCCACGTATAGGTTTCATGGTGGATGCAAATCTCTACATCTTGAAAGCCCTGGGAAAATGAGGCGATCTAAGCCAGAGGGCGCTAAGAAAATTGTGAGCAGGATAAAGCAGCGCAAGCTGAACAGTTACCATTTCTAATTGAAGGACGCCATATTGGCGCCCTCTCTCTTATCCCACTCCTTGGCCAGCCCGGTGAGTTAAGCAAACTCACCGGGGATTATCCTTAACTCACTTGACCTACACCCGGCCAGCCCGACGCATCGCCATCGCCCCCTCGCTGGCCAGGATATCCCTGCAGTAGCGCAGCACCATCGCCTCACTACCCCAGCGGCCGGCCTGCATGATCTGCAGGATCGTACAGCCAGACGCAGCCATATCCTGGGCGGCGCCGACCCGGGCACTGTGACCTGTCCACGGCGCAATCCCCATCGAGGAGAGAGCCAGCACCTCGTGAGCCCTAGCAAAGATCCGCTCTATCGTCTTGACGGAGAGTGGGGCGCCGCGCTTGAGGGCTGTCTGATGCCGGCCAAAACAACCGAACAGGGCCGCTTCGCTCTTGTGAGCGTACTCCCGGCCGGCCAGCTGCAGGTACTCCATGATCAGGGATACTGCCTGGCGGGACAGTGCAATTTGGGGTTCTAAGCCGGAATCCCAGATTTTTCCGTCTGGCCCGCAAAGCCAGCACTGGCGAAGGTTGACGGTAAACAGTTGTTTCCAGACACCGTCCATATCAGGGCAAAAACAAGCTCAGAAGTGAGTGGAAAGCGCACGAAAAACCATGTCGGATAAGGAATGTAGACGGAAACATCAGCTTAGAGGTTTACCGGCAGAATTTTCTGTGGTTCCGGCGTAGCCCCCCAAATTGATAGCGTGACGATCCCCACTCAATCCGAAAATAAACAGCCTGCTACAGATAAAAAGACCAGATGACCAACTTAGACAACTAGGTCTATTAACGAGGTGGGTAATCTCAGTTGTGGCCCTTGCAACCCGTCCAAGGGCTGCAAGGGCCTGTGTCTAGTGGATTATCTTATGGATAATCTTGGATCACTTTTCCAAAAACACCTTAACTACATGTTTTGTAGAGATTTTAAGACCAATCCATGGGAATGAAAGTGCACCAGTTGGGAACGTTAGTGCACCAGTTTGGGAATGATAGTGCACTACATTTACTCCAAAGATCTGTTCCGTGGCCTGCGGATCTCCCACATGTCTTTTCGATATTCAGTTACCAACCAACCTATCGTAAACAGCTCACCCACGGCTCTACGGGCAATCTGCTGACGTTTTCTCATCGCATCAGCAATCGCAGGATCCGGCCAGATGTAATTGCACAGAGTATCCAAGGACGCGCGTCCTGATTTGCCAGGATCGATCCACCCGCATAGGCGTTGATGGATCAATCGAGCAGGATCGCTCTTGAGGCTACGCACTTCATTCATATCGATGCGAGCATGTGGCCGCCCACCGAGAACGGCTTCTGCAATCTGTGGGTTCAAGCAGATGTATAGCGCGTTATCATCCTCATCAAAGAGATGGCTCATCAGGTGGAAAGATGCACAGCGAGAGTCGCCTTGAATGACAACAGTGACATTGGACATCCTGATCAGGCTAGCCTTTAGGGTTTTAAGGTTTCTGCCGCTCTTGCATAGACCAATCTCTTCCAGTAGCTGAGTGATACGAGACTGCACCACCAAGCAACGGCAGTCCGCACTATCAAACTCCGATGCTAAGGCCAAACGAAGTCGCTTAGGAATAGCTGCTGATGGCGCAGAGGTCAGAATAAAGCCCTTGGGGCCGGATAGAGCAACCAGCCCTTGTAGCAGCCGCATATCATCAGCCCCTAACGGCTCAAAACCAATAAAACGAGCGCTTTGGTTCTGTCCATAGCTATACGTCACATCCAGCTTTAGCTTCTTTCTCTCCCCTCGCTTTAAACTGCGGAATAGACCAGGAGCAAGGCAGTGCATCGGATCATGGCGCGCGTGGGTAAGTTCAATAGCCATGAGCAAACCTCCTTCGCTCTCGCGCCTGGGGAGGTTCCATGAGTTGTACCGGATGTAATACGCCCCCTTCCTGGCGTTCAAACCATTGATCTTTGATCGCAGTGCCATAGTTCTGCTTGGAGACCCCAAAGCGCACAAACGCGCTGCGTCGAGAGTTTCCGATGGGTGTACTACTGCGTTGAATCTCGGTTAGCTGCTTTGCTTCTTCTTCCCCCATCCGCACGATGTAACCACACCATCGGATGTTATCAATCAACGCTGATGCGCCTCTGGCTGCCTGCTGCTGATCAAGACTGCCATCCCTGGCGCTCCCCTTGCTGGCATGATGCAAATAGAGCACCGCAGCCCCCGTATTTGCGGCCAGCGACTCAAGTCGGGTAATCAGCTGAGACATGTCCCCGTTACTATTTTCGTCCATCTGATGCATACGGCTGAGAGTGTCGAGAACAACAAGGCGATAACCATCTACTTGCTGTATCAGAGCCTTGAAACAGTCCGGATTCATCAGATCTAAACTCACCCCCATCATCGGTTCCAATGCGAGGTTTGTGGCAATAGAGGCCCTCGCTTTGGGCGATAGATGTTTGCCAAGCGCATGGACGCGATGACTAAGCACTGCCGCCGGATCTTCACCAGCCATATAGATCACTCGACCCGAACGGGTCGGACGTAGTTGCAACAGATCGCCATCAGACTCTTTGCAAGCCACAGCCATTGCGGCCTGCAATGCCCAAAAACTTTTACCTGTTGCTCCTGGTGCGATCAGTGCTCCCACGGTACCGGCCAAAAATCCAGACCATATGAAGTCAAGAGCCGGCGGCTCCTGTTCAAACGCAGCTAGTAGGTCAAGAGCCATGGCTTACCTCTTAGCGTTTGAATTCTGTGACTTTTGTCGTGCTAGCTGCTCGGCTTTGGTTGGCCGGCCACGCCGAGGCATATTTGCCGATTTAACAGGTCGGTCATCCAAACCTTGGCTAATGACATGTTCAGCAAGCCAAAGCTCAACATCTTCAGCACGCCAGAGCAAACGCTTGGTTCCTGGTAAACGGCAGATTGGGGGAAGTGAACAAGGGTTGCGAGTCGCGTCACTACGGATGCTAGCAACGGATTTATGCAGACAGAGAGCCAATTGCTCAACAGTCAAAAGTACCACGCTGGAGGTGGTAATAGAGGTTTGTTTCATGGTCATAACCCATCAAGGCGGCAAGGGTCATCGAATAGCTGTGCCGGTTAGCTAATCGGTAATTGACCTGAGCGGCACCATGCCCGGCCTTGAGGGTATAAAGAATTAGTGCCTGTCGTCCGATGTTACGTGACGAAATGAAGTCTACCAGCAGTGTTTTGCTATGTCATGCACTGGCAAGCGTCATTCGCCGCTATCAGGCCAGTGTGGCATGCCACAATTTTGCCACACTGGATCAGCTAAATGCTGCATTCCAACGCTCAGTAACGCATCAAACTGCAACACACAAACCACTGTTTTTGTTGATAAAATTTGGTGCCGGAAACAGGAGTCGAACCTGCGACCTTCGCATTACGAATGCGCTGCTCTACCAACTGTAGCTATACCGGCTTGTTGCTATCCACATTCATGAAAAATGACCGGCGTGTCAATCGAGCCAACTCAATTTTATGAGTTGGCTCATAGTGTTAGAGCGCGATTTACAGATCGGTAAACTCCGGGATATGGGCCCGACCGCGGCTCTCGAGGAAATCGAGCAGGGCGCGGGGGGAGCGCACCAGGATCCGCTCTTGCGGGAAGCCCGCTTCGGTCACCAGACGGTGGCAGTGGTCAAAATCGCCAAGAGTAAATGCCACGTGGGAATCGGAGCCGAAGGTGAGATAGGCCCCCAGATCTCGCGCGGCTTCGACTATGGCACTGCAGTTGCCTTCGCTACCCGGGCGCGAGTGAATGAAGGAGGAGTTGTTGATCTCCAGCGCCACCCGATAGTCCGCCGCCGCCTTGACCACCGCCTGAATGTCGATGGGAAATGCGGGGTTGCCAGGGTGGCTGATCATGTCGACCCGGCCGCTCTTGATGGCGTTGATCATCGCCTGGGTGTGGGTAGCCTGATCGCAGGGAGGGAATACCTGCTCATGAAAGCCCGCCATGATCATGTCGAGGCGCGACTCATAGCGCTCGGGAAAATCGATCTCCCCGTCGAGGTTTTTGATGTTGGCCTCGATACCCCGCAGGATCCCTACCCCATCCACCACTCTTGGCAATATCGGCAAGTTGGCAAAGTGCCAGACATGAGGGGCATCAGCCATCTCGGGACCGTGATCCGTGGTGGCGAACAGCTTGATCCCCTTGGCCCTGGCTATCGGCAGATAGTCGTGGATGGTGCTGTAGGCATGGGTGCTGGCAATAGTGTGAGTGTGGGTATCGACCGGGTACTTCATCTTATCTCCCCTCATATTTTGAAAGGGCAGCATAGCAAAGAGCGGCAGCGTGGGCCACGCCAGTGCTTGCCACACTTTGTCACAAAATACCGCGAAACTGACATAGTCTGAGGGACTCTGGCTGGCATACTGCCCCCGTCGATACATGCCTGAACTCGCATCGACAGTTTGCCGTCAGGATGACGCGAACTCACTTTCCCCACCGTCGCGCCCTGCGGCGGTTTTTTTTGCCTGCAAGCCGCAAACCGGTAACAAACGCGCAAAAAAAAAAGGCCCAACTAGCATGGAGCAGGTTGGGCGAGACTTAATGTTTAATTGCAGTGGCATAGATATAGAGTCCTGCTTTTTGACTAAGTTCCGCCCACTTTGCTTTTTTCATCGAAAAACATTCCGCTAACACTCGTTCACATTCTCTTGACACTTCACGTTATGAAACGTACTTTTTAAACATTCGTTTAAGTGAGGTGTCCAGTGAGTAAAATCGATACCAAAAACCGTATTCTCGACGCCGCTGAAGTGCTGTTTGCCGAGCGGGGATTCGCCGATACCTCTTTGCGTCTGATCACCAGTGAAGCCGACGTCAATCTGGCGTCGGTGAACTATCACTTCGGCTCCAAGAAGGAGCTGATCCAGGCGGTGCTCGACCGCTATCTGAGTCTGTTTATGCCGGATCTCGATGCCCGCCTGCGGGTACTGATGGAGCAAGAGCAGCTGACCCTGCTGCAACTGTTTGAGAGTTTTGTCGAGCCGCTGATGAAACTCTCGGCGGTGCGGGCCAACGGCCCGACCATCTTCATGCAGCTGCTGGGGCGCGGCTATATCGACAGCCAGGGCCACCTGCGCCGCTTTATCACCGCCCACTACGGCCCCATTCTGATGCGGATCACCCAGGCCATCTCCAAGGCCAATCCGGCCCTGTCGCCAGCGGATCTCTTCTGGCGCCTGCACTTCACCCTGGGCACCGTCGTATTCACCATGGCCTCTGCCGATGCCCTGCGCGACATCGCCCTGGCCGACTTTGGCCAGCAGCTCGATGTGGAAGGGCTGGTGCGCAACGTTATTCCTTATCTGGCGTCCGGAGTCGGGGCGCCCGTGGAGTCGACCAGGCTCTCCCTGGCCGTGTAACAACCAACAATAAATCAACGGAAACAGTGAAATAGAAGGAACTTCGGTATGATCACATTGCTTGTCCTGCTGGTGCTGGCGATAGCCGTTGTGCTCGGCGTACCCTCCATCCGTAAAAAGGTGGTAACCCGTCCGGTGTTCGGCATCTTCAAAAAGATACTGCCGCCCTTGTCAGCTACCGAGCGGGAGGCCATGGAAGCCGGCTCCGTCTGGTGGGATGGCGAGTTGTTTCGCGGCAACCCCGACTGGAAAAAACTGCACGGCTACGGCAAGGCCGAGCTGACCGCAGAGGAGCAGGCCTTTATCGACAATCAGGTCGAAACCCTGCTCGCCATGGTTGATGACTTCAAGATCGTCAACGAAACCAAAGACCTGCCAGAGCCGGTGTGGGACTATCTGAAGAAGGAAGGCTTCTTCTCCCTGATCATTCCGAAATCCTATGGCGGCCGCGAATTCTCGGCGATTGCCAACTCCACCATCGTCACCCGTATCGCGACCAAGAGCCTGAGCGTGGCGGTCACCGTCATGGTGCCGAATTCTCTCGGCCCGGGTGAGCTGCTGATGCACTACGGCACCCAGGCCCAGAAAGATTTCTGGCTACCGGGGCTGGCCAACGGCAAGGAAGTGCCCTGCTTCGCCCTGACCGGGCCGGAGGCGGGCTCCGATGCAGGCGCCATTCCTGACAAGGGGATCGTCTGCAAAGGGATGCACAAGGGTGAAGAGGTGCTGGGTATTCGCCTCAACTGGAACAAGCGCTACATCACCCTGGCGCCCCGCGCTACCGTGCTGGGGCTGGCGTTCAAACTCTATGACCCGGAAAAACTGCTGGGTGACAAGGAAGAGCTGGGTATCACCTGCGCGCTCATCCCCACCAGCCACCCAGGCGTGCGCGTCGGCGATCGCCACTACCCCATGGGTCTGGCGTTCCTGAACGGCCCGACTTTCGGTAAGGATGTGTTCATTCCGCTCGACTGGATCATCGGCGGCCCGGATTACGCCGGTCGCGGCTGGCGCATGCTGGTGGAGTGCCTCTCCGCCGGTCGCGGCATCTCGCTGCCTGCTCTGGGCACCGCTTGCGGTCACATGGCGAGCCGCACCGTAGGCGCCTACTCCTATGTGCGCAAGCAGTTCGGCATGTCCATCGGCAAGTTTGAAGGTGTGCAAGAGGCACTGGCCCGCATCGGTGGTCTCACCTATCAGCTGGAAGGGGCTCGCCGCATGACTGCCGGTTCGCTGGACTTGGGTCAGGCACCGGCCATCATCACCGCGATTTCCAAGTACCACATGACCGAGATGGCGCGCCAGATCATGGATGACTCCATGGACATTCACGCCGGTCGTGCCATCCAGCTGGGCCCGAAAAACTACACCGGCTACGCCTACATGGGTATTCCGGTCGCCATCACGGTGGAAGGGGCCAACATCCTGACCCGCAACCTGATGATCTTCGGGCAAGGGGCCACCCGCTGCCACCCGTACGTCTTTGCCGAGCTGGAAGCAGCGGCTGATACCGATGTGGAGCGCGGTCTCGAGAAGTTTGACGCCCTGCTGATGAAGCACATCGCCTTCGGCGCCGGCAACTTCTTCGGTTCCCTGTTCCAGGGGCTGACCCTTGGCCAGTTCAACAGCGCGCCAGTGGCCGGTGAAACCGCCCGTTACTACAAGCAGCTCTCCCGCATGAGTAAAGGGCTGGCCCTGTGCGCCGACGTCTCCATGCTGATGCTGGGTGGCGATCTCAAGCGCAAGGAGATGATCTCCGCCCGTCTGGGTGACGTGCTGAGCCACCTCTACCTGGCCTCCGCAACCCTCAAGCATTACGAGGATCAGGGCCGCATGGTCTCCGATCTGCCGTTCGTGCAGTACGCGGTGGAGCGCAACCTCTACCTGATTGGCAAGGCGTTCGAGGGCTTCTTCCAGAACTTCCCGAACAAGGTGGTGGGTGCCGTACTCAAGCGCGTGGTGTTCCCGTTCGGCGTCGGTTACAAGATGCCGGCAGACGATCGTTGCCACGCCATCTGTCTGGCCATGATGAAGCCGGGCGAGTTCCGCGACCGTCTGACCACTCTCTGCTACGTCGGCAAAGACGAGGCAGATCCGGTCGGTCTGATGGAGCGTGCCTTCCAGGCCATGGTCGCCGTGCAGCCCTACGAGAAGAAGCTGGTTCAGGCCCAGAAAGAGGGCAAGCTGCCCCGCAAACTGGCGCTGCCGGAACTGGTGGAAGCCGCTCTGGCCAAATCGGTGCTGAGCAAGGACGAGGCAGACAAGTTGCTGGCCGCCGATGCCCTGCGCTACAAAGCGATCCAGGTAGATAACTTCGCCCCGGGCGAGCTGGAGGGAATGGCGCAGGCCAGCCCCATCCATCACGCCGCCTGATCCTGACACCACTCTGTTATGACGCAACGGCCCTTCGGGGCCGTTTTTGTCATATTAAAGCCCTCTTTTTACTGTTCGTACATACAGTGTGCAGCCAAACTGGCCACAGTTTGCTATCTTGGCGGCTATCACTCGCGTTTAGAGCAATCAACACCCATGAGCATTATTTTGGGCATCGATCCGGGTTCGCGGATCACCGGATACGGGGTTATCCGGGTCGTGGGCGGCAAGGCCGAATACTTGGGCTCTGGCTGCATCCGCACCGATTGCGGCGAGCTGCCGGAGCGCCTCAAGCAGGTCTATGACGGGGTATGCGAGATCATCACCCAGTTTAAACCCACCGAGTTTGCCATCGAGCGGGTCTTTATGGCCCGGAACGCCGACTCGGCCCTGAAGCTGGGGCAGGCCCGGGGCAGCGCCATCGTCGCCGCGGTCAACGCCTATCTGCCGGTGAGCGAATACTCCGCCACCCAGATCAAGCAGGCAGTGGTCGGCACCGGCGGCGCCGCCAAGGAGCAGGTGCAGCATATGGTGACCCATCTGCTGAAACTCTCCGCCACCCCGCAGGCGGATGCAGCAGATGCCCTCGGCGTCGCGCTCTGCCACCTGCACACCCGCCAGAGCCTGATCAAGATGGCCGGTCGCGCCAGTAGCTCGGTACGTGGCCGCTATCGCTGAGCCCTTATGTCGCCCACGGCTCATCTCGGTACCGCTAAATAAAAAAACCGCCCCGGATCTCCGGGGCGGTTTTGTTTGGCCGTTCTATTTGACCGCTTAGCGGGCCGAGACGGTGATGCTGGCAAGATCGATCAGATTGACCGCTCCCTTTTGACCCCCTGCATCGTTGTAGGTGTCGTTCGCCTTCAGATAGCTCATGTTGTAGAAATCGCTGACCCGGATCTCATACTCCCCAGCGGGCAGATCCACCACGAAAGGCGTCGAGTCACGCAGCGGTTTGAGGTCGCCCTCTTTCATCACATGGGGCATCTGCACCACGCCACTGGCGACCACCTGGCCACCACGCACCACCGAGATCCGTTTCACCCCGTTGGTCACCCCCAGATTGATGGCATGCTGGGCATTGCTGTATTGCAGGCGAATGGCGCGCTTGCCATCGAGCTTGACCCCCTGTACCAGCAAGCTGTCGTCGGGGCGGCCCCAATCCTTGAGGTAAGGGACAGGAATGGCCCCGTCGGCGGCGCTCACGCTGCCAGTATGGGAAACGTTGGCCGCATCGATGGCGATACGTTGCAGCGCAGGCTGATAGCAAACCGGCTTGGCATGATGGGAGCGGTTGCCGGACTCCGGATAGACCGCCTCGGCACTGTAGCAATAGGCCAGGCCCGGCTGTAACACCATGTCGTCGACCCAGCTGGTCGCACGATCCAGCCCGAAGGCCACTTGCTTGCCATCCCGATAGATGTTGTAGCTCAGCGCCCCCTTGTTGACATTGTCCTGCAGGGCAACGACCAGCTTGCCACTCTGCTCGCTAACCCCGAGCAGGGTCGGCTCGGTCGGTGCAAACACCTGCCGGTTCTCGACATCCAGCGGCGCCACATCCCTGATCAGTCGGATCCCCTGATCATCAGCCACGGCGGCACCGAGCGTCACTTCGATCCGGTTGCTGGCGGCCAGCATCCCTTCACTGATCTGCTCCCCCACCGGGGCACCATTGAGGGTAATCCCGCGCACCGGATAGTAACTGCCCTCCCCGCCCAGCTCCGGCAGGTGCAGCACGATATCGATCTGCTTGCCACGGTAGTTGAGCCCCTTGAGCGCGGCCTCGGGCTTGGCCCCCATCAGCTTGTGCAGGTGAGCGGTGACAAACGGCTTGATCCGGATCCCTCCCTCTTCCACTTTGTAGCCGAAGGCCGTGTCGGTCACCATGCCAAGGTAGCCCCCGACAGACCAGAGCTGGCGCTGGGAGTTGATCACCGGCCCGGTCAAATCGGGATGGGTCAGATCCATCAGGGAGGGCTGGCCGGAGAGCCACTCGAGGTTCTCCATGTTGGAGAGGTTCAGCGCGGCGCCGCGCATCAGGGAGTCGATATGGTGATCGACCACGGCAACGTTCTGCACCATGGCCGCCGCCTTCAGCCCGTAGGCGGAGACAAAGGGCCAGATGGCGCGGTTATGGTAAACCGGCATATCGGGTTGCTGCGGGAAGTAGACCGGCGCGCCATAAGGGCCCATGGGATAGCGACTGATGATCTCTTTGGCCTGCGCCTCATCGGCAACACCGGCCAGAATGGCGAGGGATTCCCCCAGCAGATCGAACTTGTAGGCCGGGCTCTGATCGGTAGTGGTGTTGATCAGGCTGGCATACATCTTCTCGTCCGCCAGCCAAAAAGCGCGATTAATCGCCAGTTTCAGATCGCCCGCCCACTGGCTATAGCGGCTCGCCAGCTCATCACGCCCCAGTTCACCCGCCACCCGCGCCGCCAGCAGCAACCCCTGATAGTGGGTCACGTTGGTGGAGAGAGACTTGCTCATGCCGATGTGGGCGATATCGGCGGTGATCCACTTGGCATAGGTCTGGTCGCGCCAATCGAGGAAGGATTGCTCGCCGACATAGAGACCATCTGCGTTATCGAAGGCGGCCAGACGATCACTCTCTATGGTGTTGCTCAGTCCTTCAAACACCTCGGGCAAGAACGCACTGCGCTCGGCATCAGGCAGGGCGGCCAGCACCCGCTCGGCCCCCAGGGCCCAGCTCATGCGGTCGGTACTGATGGGCCAGCTGCCCCCGGTACCGGTATCCTGGATGATCTGGCGTCCTTGCGGGATCAAGCTGTCCAGATCGCTTGTCAGCTCGGCTCTGAAATCAGAGAGTTTGAATTGCAGGGAGTTGCGCGCACGCATGGGATCAAGCACTCCCAGTCCCAGATCGGTGGCGTACGAGAGATCCCGCGTCCAGACGTAATGCCACTTGGCGCCGGTTTCAAAGCAGTCACACGGGATCGCCTGTCCCCCGTTGTAACTGCCATCCTTGACCTGAGCCACGCTGTTCTGGCGCATCTCGTGAGCGGCCAGTGCAAACAGGGCATCAAATACCATGTTGCCGGAGCGCAAGCGGGGCAGATCGGACAGCTCCTGATAGGTGGTAAAGTTCTCGCCCGGATCACGCAACTCCTGAGTGGTCGACTGCGCATAGCTACGATACTCATCACTGGCCCGCTTGACCGAGAAGGTAGCCGTTTCCGTCACCCCGGGTTTATAGGTCTCATACTCGCGCTTCTCGATCAGCTCATGTCCTTCATGAGGATTGATCATGCCAAGGTCTCCCTCTCCGGCGACGCTAACCTGCAACAGGGGGGCATTCTCATCCTGGCTGGCATCTAGCAGGAACTTGTAATACCCCTCCTGGTCCACCCGCACTGTTGCCAGCTGGCACTGGGCATCGCAGCGCTGCATCTTGACCGGGTTGTTCAATGCAATGATGCCATTGAGCCCAAAGCCGATCCCCTCCTGCGCGGAGGCGATCTTTATCTTGTGCTCACCCGCCGTCAGCTTGGCCACCATCACATACTGCTTGTCCCCCTGATAGACCATCTGCAGGACAGGCTCCAGATTGCCATCAATCCCTTTCAGATAGAGACTCTCGCTGTAATTGGGGTCATCACGCACCATGGAGAACTCGATGGCCGGTGCAGCCAGATCGGCATTAGTCACCTTGACCTGAATGTCGAGCAACCCCTTTTCTGTCACCACCAGACGGTTGTTCTGCCCGTTGTTCTGGTAGTACATGGGATAGACCTGACCGGGGAAGATGCTGGTCTCCTTGCGGGAATCCGCAGAGAAATCGGGATATTTGGTCCACTCGGGGCCAGCCACTTTGAACGGGGACATACCCGAGTTCATCTTCAGGTTGTCCAGACGATAGACCCCATCCTTGAAGGTCAGTTTGAACTTGTCCTCACGGCCCCAGCCGCTAAATTCGCCAACCATATAGAGATCAAAATCCCAGGGCGCCTTCACCTCCGGTTTGACCCCGTTATCGCTACCGCTGGATGAGCTGTCGTTACAACCGGACAAAAGAACCCCGCCGCAGCATAACGCTACGGATAAAGCCAATGGACGAATTTTCATATTTTCCCTTCGTTACTTTTTTGTTTTGTTATTGAAACAGCATTGAGTAAAACCGTTTTTGCCAGTCTACGTGGTCAGCATTCGCCAGAAAAATAGACCACGTCACCATCGGCATAGATAACATCTATAACCAGATGAAATTACGTGATCCCCCGCACCAAACCGGCTATCAGGTGGTAAAAATGAATTGAATACAACGTGAAGGGAGCCACATAAAAATAGCCAGTCAGTGAAGGGGGATAATTGACAGCCCTGGGTGATTACACTAGCTTGGCGCACCACCCGCTTATGACCGGATACCATATTAGTGGACAAGCATCTAAGACAATTTATTGAAGTGGCCACCCGCAAAAATGTCAGTCTGGCTGCCAGGCAAATGGGGCTCAGCCAGCCGACGCTGACACACAACATGAAAAAACTTGAGGAGAGTCTGGGAACGACCTTGCTGGTCAGACACGCGGGCGGCGTGACACTTACCGCAGCCGGAGAGCTGCTGCTGGAGCAGGCGCGCGTGATGCAGCGGATCTACGATGACACCCTCAGGCAGCTGGCCAGCCTGCGCGAGCGCACCGCGCGACCGCTAAATGTGGGCACCGGACATGCGTGGTGGCAACCGGTATTGCAACCTGTCACCGCCCGCTATCAGCAGGCCAACCCATCCTGCGCCATCAACATTGAAGTCGGCAACCATCTGCGCCTGCTCGATCTGCTGTTGGGCAATCATATCGATCTGTTTCTCGGACATGAAATTCACGGGCTGGCCAAAAATTACAGTCTGATATTTATCCCGCTATTTCTTTCTCACGATGGGATATTTGTCAGAGCGGGTCATCCCCTCACAGGAAAAATATGCAGCAAACAGGATCTGGTGGATTATCCCAGCCTGCTGGTGACGCCGGATGAGGAAAAATATCTGCATCTGGTCGAGGACTTGGCGAGAAAAAAACAGGAACGCGCCGCTATGAAGCTGAATGACAAAATCATTTACAGCAGCAACTCCTTGCTCACCAGTATTGATATTATCAATAGCAGCAATGCAGTCATGCCTTATCCGGTGAGCATGGCTGGTTATTTTTCCCGCTTCGGTATCTGCCCGCTGCAAATGGGGGAAGAGTACAACAAGGGGACTATCGGCATTTATATCCCCCGCGAGAAGATCGATGAGCCCCATATTCAGATGCTATGTCAGGAGGTCCGGGACCAAATCACCCGCAATATCGCCCTGATTGCCACTTTCTGATCCCGCGTTTATCCCGCCTTGGTCTGCCCGGCTTCCGCGCTTGCCTCCGCAATGCGCGCTTGCTGCTCACCCCGCTTTTCCAGCGCCGAACTCATGGCGAGGGAGAGCGCCTCCAGCTGGCCGTCGAGGCTGGCATCGATGATCCCCACCTCGGTCTCGAGGATGCAGCCCCCCTGATCGAGGCGGGCATCGGCGGATATCTCGAGATACCCGATCTCGGGGAAATCCTTGTGCACCCGGGCGATCTGGTCGCGCACCGCCTGTACCTGCTCGGGATGCACCCGTATCGTCACCTGCTTCTGGTTGCTCACCAGCGAGAGTGCCTCGCGCACCACCTTGAGGGTAAGCGCCACCTGATCGTAATCGTGCAGGATCTTGCGCACCGCCTGCAGCACCACCTCGCTCATCTGCTGCTCCACGGTGCGATAGTACCCCTGACACTGCAACTGGGTCTGGTGGATCAGCACCGCCTGTTCGCGCCGGGCCTCGTCAATCCCGGCTTGCCAGCCAAGGCTCTTCTGCTCTTCATAGACGGCGCGG
Source organism: Aeromonas aquatilis (assembly GCF_054052405.1). Lineage (NCBI taxonomy): Bacteria > Pseudomonadati > Pseudomonadota > Gammaproteobacteria > Aeromonadales > Aeromonadaceae > Aeromonas > Aeromonas aquatilis. Next base: position 16,168 of record NZ_JBSTYP010000014.1, read on the forward strand.
GCCTCGGCCACGATATCGGCCGCCTGGGCCCGGGCGGCCTCTACCAGCTCCTGCGCGCTCAGGTAGGAGAGGTAATCCTGGCTACGCAAAATACGCTGGCTTGGCGCCAGTTGCAGATGGTCACTCTTTATTTCAACAAATGGCAGCATTGGGGGGTTACCTGTTTGGCAATCTTGAGACAAAGCGCCCGGGCCAGTGGCAGCTGATCCGCCGCCAGAGTCCATGATGGCCCGGGTGGCGCCGGGGGAAGTCGCAGGGCGAGACGGCGGGCCCAGTCAGGGTGGCCCTCTGCAGCCGCCGCCAGCCAGAACTGCAAGCCAGCCTCCTCCAGCAAGCCCTCATCAAACTGAGTGGGCAGCGGCCGTTGCCAACCTGCGGGCCAGGGGCCGATCAACAAGTCGAGTTGGGAGAGCACGGCTCTGTGCCCCTCCTCCCCCAGCAGGGCGATGATCTGGCGCAGCGTCGGTGCCAACAGGCAGCGGCGGATCGCCTCTCCGTGCAGCACAGCTCCCAGACGGCGCAACAACCGCAACAGCTCGCTTTGGGGAAAGAGCGCCAATCCCCCCAGAGGCGCGGGCATCTCGTAACCAATCCCCAGCACCAGCGCCTCGAGCAAGGCGCCATGACTGGCTGGCAGCATCCGCCACTCGGGCAGCAGCTCCGGCACCCGCGCCCAGGATGAGGGCAGGTGCGCCTCATGGAGGTAACTGGCCGGGCAAAAGCGCAGCTGATAGGGGGTCAAACCGACCGTCATCCGCGACTCCGGCTCCGGTGCCACATGTATTGCGCCAGGTTGCTGGTCACCACCAGCGCCAGCAACAGGGCAATCAAGCCACCCAACCGCCATTTTGAACCTTCGCTCACTTCAATGGAGAACAGCGAGGTATTGCGCGGCATCAGCGGGCTCTGGCGTACATCCGCCGAGGGCACCAGCACCACGCTGATCCGGTCGTAGGCGAGCCCCTCGATACTGTTGTTGACCAGCTGCTTGATCTGCGGAATGTAGGTATCGAGCTGGATATCCGCCGCATGCTTGATAAAGACCGAGGCCGAGGCGGGCGAGGGTTTCTTGCTGATCCCCTCATTGCCTTCCGGCAGCACCACATGAACGCGAGCCACCAGCACGCCGTCGATTTCCGACAGGGTATTGGAGATCTCCTGCGCCTTGGCATAAGTGAGACGAGCCCGCTCCTCGGTCGGCGAGGAGATGAGGCCATCCTTGGGGAACACATCCTGCAGGGTGGAGAAACTCTCCCGTGGATACCCCTTGCGCTTGAGGGTCTCGATGGCTTGCGCCACGTCGGACTCCTCCACCAGCAGTTTGATAAGGCCATCTTTGTCCGGCTGCTTGTCCGAGGCGATCCCCTCGGTCTGCAGCAACGCCAGCATCTCGTTGCCCTCTTTCTGAGTGACCCCGGTATAGAGCTCCACTTTGCAGCCGCTGAGCAGCAGCGAGGCGCCAAGCACCCCCATCAGCATCGATCTCTTCACACTACCTCACTGGGTCTTCAACAGGGTTTCTACGTTCTGGCTCATCTTGCCCACTGTCTTGGCAATCAGCTCCTCCTGCATGGTGATCCGCATCAGTGACCACTGCATCTGCATCAGGCTGTTGGGGTCATCCCCGGGGGTCGCCAGCTCGGCTTGCAGGCTCTGCTTGGCCTCGACAAACTGCTGCTTCAACTCTCCCAGCTCCCCGAGCAGGGAGCTCCCCATCCCCTGGGATGTATTCCCCATCGCCTGTTCAAAACTGGCGACATGGGGCGAGGAGAGATCCACCGCTTTCAACTCATCCAGGCTGGTTACCACCGCCTGGGCAGAATGTGTAATTTCCATCACGCCTCCAGATCAAGTTTGTGCGAATTGCGCATCAGATTGTTCACCAAGCCATTGATCGGGATCAGGGTCCTCAGCTCGCGCCGGGCCAGTGCATCGAGAAATTGATGCTCCACGGGCACTCTGCCCTGTCCATCCCTGAGCTCACCGAGCAAGTTCAGCAACACCTTCTCCCGCCGCGATGCCAAAGGATCAAACTCCCGCATGGTTGCTCGCAGTTCCGGCAGATCGATGGCATCCACCACAGGCGGCTGACGCTTGCCAAAACACGCGATCAGCTTGCTGGTGACCGGGGCAAAAAGTTGCTTGCCAATCTCCGGCGCCGATTTGTCACCCTGCTGGTAGATCTTCCAGAGCCGTTCACGCTTGGCAGATGGCGTCTGGTCCGGCTCGGGTGCCTTGACCAGCAGTTGCTCTAACCAGCGTTGGGCCATGGGCTCGGGAGGGAGGGGTTGATACAGTGGCTGCTGCCCCCCGGGCCGATCGCTGCCCTCAATTTTCATGACGCCATCTGCTCACGCAGGCCTGCGGCAAACTGCTGCAAAGCTGGCTGATCACTCTGTTCCAGTCGCAGCAACCGTGCAGCCAGCGCATCCTGCTGATCAAGCCGCCACTCGCACAGAGCCAGCCAGGGCTCGATATCCGGCGTGCAGTGCTCGCCACCGAGCAGCAAAGCGGCCTGATAATCCCCCCGGTTCATCAGAGAGGAGAGGCGAATGAGCGTCACGCACTCCGCCATCTCGGATTCATCCGCCAGCCAGTTGGCGATGGTAGCCGCCTCCTGGTGGCAATGGTGGCCGGTACCAGCCAAGGCAAGCTCGGCCAGCTGTCGCTTGAGTTGAGTGTTCATCATCAAATCTTCTGCAAAATACCCTGCATCAGGTCTTTCATGGCCCGAGTCACGGTGGAGTTGATGTTGTAGATCACCGACCATTTGTTGATCTTGTGCTGCAACTCGGCCAGCAAGGCCGGGTTGTCCGGATTAGCCTTCATGTCATCGATGGCCTTGTTGACGCCTTGGTTACTCTCATTTGCCTGATCTTTCAACGCCTTGGCAATACTGTCCAATGTATTGTTACTGGTGCCCCCGTCGATAAAAAAACGCTCACTAGGCATAATAGTTCTCCTCTATTTTATCAATGATCTTGAGCCCCGCCTCGATGGCGTCGCCCTGCTGTTGCCACTCCCGATACTGCAGCGGGGTTCCCCCGCGCAGCAGTTGTCGCTTCACCTCTCCCTGCGCCTGAACAAGCTGGTCATGCAGCTCGCGGGTAAAGACAGGATCAGCGCCGGACAGTCTCGCTTCCAAACTGGTCATCATGCCGCTCGGCTCCTTTTAACTTGACGATATATTGCTGCTTGCCCTTGCTCACAACCACCGCATCGCGGCGAATGGCCAGCACTCGCACCCCGCTGGCAGTTGCGGCCCCGACCGGATAGCGCTGATTGTCAGCGAGGATCACATAGGGCATCCGGCCAAACGAAACACTGCGCACCTCGAACTCCAGCTCTTCCTGACGTGAAGTGCGGCTCAGGTTGTTAAACTCAAGTACCGGATGAGAACCAAATTCCCGGCGAAACAGCTGGTTGACCTGCTGAAACTGGCCAAGTTGGCGCTCATCCAGCTGGCCGGAGAGTTCGAGTCGTCCACTCGTCTCACGCACCCGCAATGCCCCAGCCAGCCCCTGCTCCTGTAGCAAGACATCGAGGCGCTTGCGATAGGCCCCGACAATCTGTATCTGATTCTCAACCCCCAGCAGACCGGGAACCTCCTGCTTGAGTAGTGATTCTATAGAGACCAGCTTGTCATCCTGTCTCTGAATTTCACCGCTCAGCTTGAGCCAGCCGGGTTCCTTGCCATTGCGGATATGCAACTGTTCATAACCCAGCTTGTGCAAGATAAAACCGGCCCCCTGCCGTAGATCTTCCATGGTGCGCAGCTCCAGCTTATAAGTGAAACTGTTGCTGTCGAGGTACTGCTGCAAGGCAAGACGCACGCTGTTCTCATCGACGTAACCCGAGAGTTGCCACAGCTCGGGATCACTGCTGTTCAGCACCACCTGACGGTAGTTTGGTGCGGCCAGAAAGCGCTTCAATGCCTGCTCACTGCGGGCGGATTCGTTCTCGTCGGCGCCATGCCACCAGCCCGAGCCGAGCAGCAAGACCACGGCGACCACCAGACTCAGGCAGAGGGCCCCCATCCAGACATCGGCGCCCGCTGCCCGCCGCCGCGGCGCACGAGAAGGAGTAACCACCGCCGCCAGAGCCTCAAGCTGTTCGGGTAGCGAACGACTGTTGTCACAGAAGCTCCAGAGCAGCGGGCCTGCCTCCAGGCGCGTCCCCGCCCTGAGCGTCTCTCCCGCGGTCAGGGCAACACCGTCCTGAGTCGGGGTAATACCGTCCGCCCAGGCTTGCAGAGTGATCCCTCCACCACTCACCAGCAGTACCAGATGCTCGGCGGCCATCCCTTCATCCACCAGCACCAGATCGGCCTTGAGGGGATCGGAGCCGATAACCAGACGCCCCTCCGGCAGAGGAACTTCTACCCCGCGGTTGAGCCCGCGATATACGCGGCACTTCCAGCTCATCGGGTTGCGCCCTCATTGCCCGCCTGCACACACGAGCTGACGGCCGGTGTACATTTTTGATCCTTGTTCATTTCGACCAGACGCCACCCCTGCTCGTCACCCATCTGGCACTGGGTAAGGAAGGAGCTCTTGCCCCCCTGACGCAACAGTTGCTGCACTTCCCTCGCCGCAGCCAGCGGCTGACACTGGGCAGCACCCAGCACCTTGCCAAGGGAGAGGCTCTGGTTGGAAAATTCATCAACCCCCAGCATACCGGCTCGCAAATCCTGACCATTGCCGAGGGCCAGATAGTGGGCGATACCGTCATCAATCAGTCGCGGCTCGATGATAAAGAGCCGCACCGAACGACGGGTCTGGGTATTCTTGCTGCGAAACAGCGCCCCCAGATAGGGGATGTCGCCGAGGAAGGGCACCTTGCTCAGGCTCTCGCTCATCTCGTCACGGTAGATACCGCCGATCAGCAGACTCTGGCCATGGCCGACCCGGGCTATGGTATCAACCACGGTACGACTGATGGTCGGGATCCCGTCGATGCCAGAACTGTTTGGCTTCTGGTTGCCATCCTCGATATGGAGACTCAGACTAACCTCTGGCCTGTCACCCATCTGGATCACCCGCGGGGTCATCCGCAGCATGGTGCCATAGGTTATTGGCTTCACCTCAGCCACCCGCTCACCCGTGATTTTGACGTAGTAGGTTTCGCTGTGGTCGATCACCGCCTGGGTATTTTCCTGGGTCAGCAGAGTCGGACGGGAGACCACTTGGGCATTACCCTCGTTCTCCAGCAAATTGACCCGAGCCAGCAGATAGTCGAGCCCCTTGGAATCAACCAGACTACCGAGCGCTGCGCCTCCTTCGATCCCCGCACGATCGCCGGTGGTCTTGATGACCACCTGCTGGTTGGAACCGGTCCGGATCCCCACCCGCCAATCCACCCCCAGCTGGGAGAGATCCTCGGCATTGATGTCGATGATGGAGAGCGCCACTTCGATACGGGCCGCCGGTTTGTCCAGCGCCGCAATCAGCTTACGGTACATCTCCATCCGCTCCGGGGCATCACGCACGATCACCGCGTTGAGGGAAGGGTCGGCCTGCACGATGGCCTGGCCGGAGGCCACCGCCCCCTCTTTCTCGTTACCCTCACCGTTGACCATCTGCACCCCTGCATCGCTGAGCAGTTTGGCCAGAATGGTCGCCAGACCGGGTGCCGCCACTTCGGTATCACGATACTGGATAGAGCGGTCGGTGGCCGAGGCGTACTTGAGCGGGAAGATCTCGATGGCCAGCGGCCCGGTCTTCTCGCTGCGCAGTTGGGACTGCTGTTCCAGCGCCACCGCAGTCTGCTCGATAAGCTCAAGGTAACGGGGCGGGCCCGAGACATAGACCAGCCGGTTATCGGCATCGGGGCGCCAACCAAAACGCGGCTCCCAGATCCCGGCACGCTGCAGCGCCTGCTTCAGTTCGGCGGCGCCGGTCTGCTCCAGATTGATGAGACGGGACTGCACTTCGCTGTTCTTGAAGACATAGAGCACATTGCCGTCGTAGTACCAGACCAGGTTGTAGAGGGAAGAAAGCTGCTGCAAAAAGGCGAGCGGCTCGTCATGTTCGAACTGGCCGTTGACCGAGTCGTTGACCTTGTCGCTGACCACCACAGATACCTCGTAGTTGGCACCGAAGTTGACCAGCACATCGCGCAGACTCTCCCCTTCTGCCACATAGCTATAGGGCATGGGCACCCAGTCCAGCTCCTGAGCCATAGCGGGACGCTGCCACAGCATCACGGCGAGGCAGAGCCACAACAGGGGGCGCAGCAAGGGTTGCACGCTCAAGGGTGCCATATCATCTGTCTCCATTGGGGGGCCAGCGCGGCCTCGGTCAATTGGGGTTCCAGCCGCTCCAGCAGGGTTATGTGCTGACTCAGCCGCTCTGCCAGCTGTTGCTCGTCGAGCCACTCCAGCGCGAGTCGCGCCTCCAGTTGCAGATTGCCAAGCTCGTCCAGCACCAGGGCGTGAGGGGTATGACGGCCCCAGGCCACCACCTGTTGCAACAGGCACTTGAGCAGCGCCGGATCATGGGCCTCGGCCCCGCTCATTCGGCTGCTCGCAAGGGGGGTGCTCAACAGCAATTCACCGCTTCTCGGGGTTAGAAAGAGAGGGTAACCATCGAGCCGCAGATGATATTTTCCCTGTGCATCGGCGATAAAAGGGCCTTGGCCAAGGGTTGCGGCCAATCGATTCAGTAAAGTTTGCATAGTTCCTCGGGCTATCTAGGGCTCGGCAGGCTGCCAGTAGAAGTGATCCTGACCCAGGGCAATACCCCGATCGACCAGCCACTCGTGCAACGTAATGGCCACGTCGTCCTGGTGGGGTAGCGCCTGCAGGGCGCGCCAGAACACCTCGAGCTCCAGCGGCACCGGCATCAGCTGATCCGGATCTCCCTCCTTGCTCGTTTGCGCATACCAGGCGGGCCAGGCAAGCTGGAGACGCGCCTCGCAATCGGCCTGCAATTGCACAAGCTCCTGCTCGCGCTGACTCAACTGCTCAAGCTGGCCGGCGATCCGGCTCTCCAGATCCGCCGGCACCTCGACCACTGTCTGCCAGAACACGGCCTGGGCATTGAGCTGTCGCCGCATCACCTGCAGTTGCTCCAGCTCGTTGAGCCAGGCGCCGTAGAGCGGTTCCAGACGCTGTACCCACCAACGGTGCAAGGGATAGAGCACCCAGTGCCACAACAAGGGGCGATCGGCCAGATTGATGCGATCTCCCAGCTGTTGCATCCAGTCGCAGCGCTCGCTACCCGCCAGCCGCAGGATCTGTTGCAGTTCCTCCCGTGAGACCGCCAGCGCGGCATCCAGACGACGCCGAAACCAGATGGAGCCGAGCAGGCTCTCCAGCCGGGTTCTTGGCACCAGCCGTTGCAACAGAGCCATCTGCTGTGAGGTGACCACGCAGGCATCCTGATAACGGAGCACCGACAGCTGGCCGACCAGACGATCCCGACTCAGGGTATCTGGCTGGACAACGGTAACCCGACGACCTGCAAACAGGCTCTGGTTAGGTGAAAGGTGATCTTGCTGACTCATGCTATGCCTTGCTCATCTTGCCGCGGGCAGTAATGGGATGGTGTTGCGATATGCTGGCTATTCTATCCATTGCCTCACTCCGCGGCTTATAAAAAACGTCAGATTATTTTAGTCCGGCGTTAATCTGTGCCATGTCTGGCACGGCTTGGGGTACAGCCAAAACGACGTCGATAACTCTGGGTAAAATAGGATTGGCTGGAGAAACCGGCCTCCATCGCAATATCGACGATGCTTATTTCGCTATTGAGTAATAACTGATGAGCGAAGAGAACCCGCCGTTCACTGATCCAGGCGCGCGGAGAAACACCATATATCGAGCCAAACAGCTCCTTGAAGGTGGTCAACCCCATGCCAAACTCTTTGGCAAATTCACTCAGTTTCCACTCCATCAGATAGTGCTTTTCCATGAAGTGTTGCAACCGCTCGACCTGACGATTGCTCTGCTGGCGTAATATTGACATCAATTGAGGCCCCTGCTCGCCAAACGCGAGCAGAAACAGCAACTCTTCGGTGCGCAATTGGGCCAGTGCAGGGGGGTGTTCGTGCTCGGTTAAACCAAGCAGTCCCTGAATGCATTGGGTCAGCAAGGGAGATGACTGAAACGGCAACAGCGTGAGGGCCAGCGCCTCCAGCCGTGGAACTTCACTCAACAGTGAACCGAAACGTTGCAAGAAGCCTTGCAAAAAAACGTTTGAAAGAGGAAGCCAAAGCAGGCGGCAGGGGCCGTCACCGGTACAGACCGCGTAGTTGCCACGGCGCACGAACAGGAGTTCGTTGGGGGATAGTTCATAGGTATCGGTACAGTCTTGCCACTTGATCGATCCTTCAAGAAGAATATAGATACCCTCTTGCGGATGCTCAACGACGTTGAAAGCAGACATGCACCACTGGAGCAGGGCCATATCGCCCTTCTCTGTGGTAGTAATACCCTTCATATTGTGTTTTCCTGAATCTGCGTGTAGTACCAGTAACACCTCCAGAAGCAGGCTTCTCTTGGGTGTTTTAATATTGGCGTTTATTTTTATTTATTACTTTATTGATGAATGCATCACAAGGTGGATATCGAATTAATCACCATTGAAATGGATGCAAATCCTACAACAAGCGCAAACAGAAAAACCAGACAAAAATTAGAGTTAACGCACTATTTATCTATTGCTTAAACGTTTTACCTACCAAATAGATCACACGAAAAGATACTTCGTTACAAAAAGAAACGTTTGCCGTTAAATAAAAAACAAACAAGCCATTGATTAATATCTCATTTCATTTCAGGTTGAATCTACTGACATAATGGATAACAAGTTTTAGGCTGCAATTGAACAACCTTTTTCTCGCCATTAAAAATCTTAAAAATTTTCTGCTGATTCATGGCCTGTATCGCAGAGCCATCAATAAACCGTAATCTGGTACGCAAATAGAGCTCCCCCTCGGCTAATTGCAAGGGTGTCAATCGCAAATCAAACATCAATGGCAACATGGACACCTCATAGCGGGTAGCAGCCACCTGCAACGGACGCCCCTCGATCACGCTCAGCACGGCGACTTCCACCATGGCCGGACGGGGCAAGGTCTCAGCGAAATGCACCTCCCCCTTGAGTTGCTGTAGCGATGGCTTGCGCTCCGGTGTGGTGACACAACCGGCTAGCGTGGCTAGCAGTATCAGCGCCAGCAGGCCTCTCATAACACCCGGATCCGGCGATCAGACAGATGGGTATGTTCCCCCTGTTGCAGCCGCTGGAGCGCCAACTCCTGTACCTGATTTAGAGGAAAGTAGCGCTGCAGTTGCGCTGACAGGGGGACTTTGTTCGAACTTGCTGAGAGTGCATTCATGGTTTTGCCAGCAAATAACCCAGCCTTGTCCAGTTCACTCCTCTGTGCAGACAGGACATGTTGTGATTCTTGAATTTTCATGGTTATACCCGCACTCCCGTCACCTGATCACTGCTGCCTGCCTCCCGAGCACCGGGTTGCAGCAACTCCTGCCAGAACTCGGCATGCTCCAGCATGCTGGCGAGACTCTCTTCAAGATACTCCAGGGTCAGTCGGCTTGCCGCCATCTGGCGATAGAGTTGCACTGTCAGGCTCTCTTCATCGAAGCCAAAGTGGAGATCGAATTGATACCAGTGACGATTGAAACTGGCCAACTGACGGAAAATCCCTTCACCCACCTGATGCAGCTCGGCCACATCGACCTGCAGTACCAGCTGGTCACGCTCCGGTACCAGGATCAGACTGAGCTGCAGTTGCTCGTCAAAACAGAGTGCAGCCACGCCCTCATTATTGAGGGAAAGCCCGACCAAACCATAACGACCTCCAAACACTTCCAGTAGATCATTGATTGCACCTGTTATATCCATCTTCGCTCCCCTGTAATTGGCAGGATCATACTCAAATTACTTTCCAGCAGGCTGTCATCGCTCGAGGTTTTTTTTTCACTTTTCGTCGAAAAAAAGGGGAGCATAAGCTCCCCAGAGACGATAACGAACTCAATCCGGTCAAGCGACCAACTTGGTCCCTTTGAAGCAGAGATCCAGCAGCATTTCCAGCTCTTCTACTGTCGGCTGGCGGGGGTTGCAACCGGTACAGGCATCTTCCATTGCGTGCTGAGCCATGATGGCCACTTTCTCTTGCCACTGATCGGCTGGTACGCCGTAAGCCTCGAAACCGTCCTCGACACCGACGCTGGAGCGCAGTTCCTCAATAGCAGAGGCCAGCGCTTCTGCACTGTCAGCGCCGACAAAACGAGCCAGCTGGGCATATTTGTCAGCCGCGACGCTGGCATTGAAACGGATCACGTTTGGCAGCAGGATGGCATTAGCACGGCCATGTGGCACACCAAACATACCGCCAACCTGGTGAGCAAGCGAATGTACGATGCCGAGCAGGGCATTGGTAAATGACATACCAGCCAGGCAGGAAGCATCATGCATGGCCTGGCGTGCAGCCAGATTGTTCCCATCAGCCACCGCGGCCGGCAACGCCTTGAAGATATCCACAACGGCACGCTCCGCCATGCAATCGGTGTAAGCGTCAGCCAAAGGGGTGACATAAGCCTCCAAGGCGTGGGTCAAGGCATCCAAACCTGTGTTGGCGGTGACGTGAGCAGGCATGGATTGGCATACCTCACCGTCGACGATAGCCACATCCGGGCAAAGCTCATAAGAGACCAAGGGATACTTGGTGCCACGAGCACGGTCTGTGATCACAGAGACGCAAGTGGCCTCTGTCCCGGTACCGGAGGTAGACGGAATGGCGACAAAGCGAGCCTTGTTGCGCAACGGCTTGATGGTAAAGGGAGGAATAATGTCCTCAAACTGGGTGTCAGGATATTCATAAAAGACCCACATGGCCTTTGCTGCATCGATCGCAGAGCAACCACCCAGGCCGATGATCCAATCCGGCTGGAAACGTTGCATAACCGCAAAACCGGCCATCACAGTCTCGATAGAAGGGTCAGCCTCGACGCCATCAAACACCTCAACCGCAAAACCCGAGGCGCTCAACAGGTCAACTGCCTTGTCGATATAACCGCTACGCTTCATCGAACCCTGACCGGTAACGATCAGAGCCCTTTCACCTCGAATCTCAGAAAGCTTATTAAATGTGCCAAGACCATGAAATACCTTGCCAGGAACAATAAAATTGTCAGCCATAATGACTCCTACAGATTGTTGTTTAATACGAGCTCATATACAGGATCTTTAGCGGCAACCAATTGAAATAGATATGAAAAAGGCTTCGTTTGTGATCTGATTTTATCGCCTAACAAAACCGCCACGCACGAAGCCATGACTATTATCGACACCAACCGCTATCTCAATCAACTTCTCGCTCCCGCCGAGCTTGAGCGCATTGCCCGCCTCTGCAAGTTTTGCCTGCGTCTGCGCGCTATTACTCCCTGGATGCTGGTCACCTCCCTGCTACGCGCCTTCGGGGGGGACAAGGTCGATGCCATTGCCAACTTGCATCAGCATTTCAATGGCTTGCAGCTCGCTGACGCACATCAAGTCTCCTACAAACCCTTTCACAACCAACTTCGTAAACCTGCATTTGCCCAGTTTATGAAGGCTCTGGTTGAGCGAGCCATTACCCTGCGCATCGGTCAGCAGGTAAAGGACGTTACCCAGGGGGCCTTCAAGCAAGTGTTGCTGCAAGACGGCACCTCCTTTGCGGTCCACAAGCGTCTTGCCACTGTCTTTCCCGGGCGATTCAAGACCATCAGCCCAGCCGCCATCGAATGCCACATGCTCATGTCACTGCTGGAGCAAAAGCCGGTCTGTATGCAGCTCTCTGCCGACACGGCGTCTGAGCACCAGTTTCTTCCAGATGCCAAAGAGCTGACCGGCAGCCTGCTGCTGGCGGATGCGGGTTACATCAGCCACGCCTATTTTGCCGAAGTGAAAAAGGCAGGTGGCTTCTATCTGGTGCGGGGCAGCAAGAGCTTAAACCCGGAGATCCTCAATGCCTGGCGCGATGATGGGAGAACAGTCCCCAAGCTGACCGGCATGTCACTCAAGGAGGCCGGACGGCGGCACTGCCGGGCAGAAGTGCTGGATATGGATGTGAAATCGGGCAAGTACGAGTATCGATTGATCCGGCGCTGGTTCGCCGAGGAGAAGCGATTCTGCATCTGGATGACCAACTTGCCACGTGATGCATGGCCAGCAGAGCGCGTGATGCGTCTGTATCGCTGTCGCTGGTAGGTCGAGTTGCTGTTTAAGGAGTGGAAATCGCACAACAACCTCAAGGGTTTTGTAACGGGAGAGAAAGCGATCGCCGAGGGTCTGGTATGGGCCAGCCTGCTGTCGCTGGTGCTGAAGCGGCGAGTTGCCCAGACCCTGGTGAAAGAGGGTTTATCCACGCTCAAGGCGGCGAAGAACGGTGTGATATGGTGGCTCCCGATATTGGAGGCGATAGCGCACCGGGCAATGAGTGAAATAAGGGAGCGGTTGGAGTGGGCCTCAGTTTATTTGGTTAAAAACGCCCGTCGGACAAAGCAGAGAAAATCGATACAAAACAGGACCTTGGATGACGTTTTAATTAACGTTTTTTCTTAAGGTCCTGTACATGAATACGAGCTACTTAATTTTTGTTTTATGAGGATAAACATTTTCAGCCTAATTTTATTGCGCCAAATCAATCTGAAAATTAGTGACAAAGGCATCAGTCAGATAATATCGATCATTTTTTATTATCAAAAAAGACAGTGGCCTGTTTAAGGCAACATTCGAACCCCAATAACTCTTCAAAACGATGTTCATAGATAATAGGTTTAGTAGCCACGATTGGAGCGCTTGTCGCACCATCCAACATAAGATTATCAACCAGAGCGAAGTCTTCCATCACCATATGATGCTGGTCGTAGAAGAGTCCATCTTGCACTATATGACAACCACATGAATCTATGTTTCTCTCCAGAAAGAGACGGGCATCGTTCGTATAGGCAAAGACAGGCTCTGAGCGCGATAAACAAACTGAACACCCTTGGCTTACCTCCGTCATTCCGCACCTGATTTTTATATTTTAAATTGTGATATCGCGCACATAAAATGTGGGAATTTGAAAAATACAATGATTTCATCAAGACGTTGATGTATCAGTGTTCGGTTGAGTGAATTTTCACGTTAGGAACAGGGGGGTGAGGACATGAACGTTGGCTTTCAAGTATCTTTCTCACCAGTTCCATCACATCGTTCAGGAACGGCATCATCGGCGAACGTGTAGCCATCTCCGTCGAAAATAAATCCCCAAACAGGTGCGGAATGTCGGTTACCTGTCAGAAAGCCCCGATTGTAGCGGTCACCCAGGGCTGGGGAAGTCATGACTTGCTGGCTGATTTGGGAAACAACGCCGCTGTCCCCACATCACAGCTTGCCCCGCGAAAAGGAGTCATATTGGCAATCACCAGGTCGGCTTCGGCAATCAAATCTTCATTCGCCTTGGCAATTTTAAGTCCATTATCCGCCGGACTAAACTCATTTAGCTCCAACTTATTATCAAGGGGAAATAATCCGATAAATCCATAGAGACGATAGAGCTCTTTTTTCTGAGCGGCAACCTCATGCACATTATTCAAAAAAACCTCAGGCCCTGCGAGATAAATCTTTTTCGACATCACACCCTCATATAATAAAAAAGGGACCTAGAATAGGCCCCATCAATGTATAACTAGTAAAAATTACGCGACACCAAAAGCGGCACGCATGGCCTGGTTATGGCTCTGGGCATACTGCTGCATCATCTGTAACACATCTTTCATGAAGTTGTTCTGGAAGTTTATATGATCTTCCACCTTCTGCTTCTCCGTCTGGGAGACGCTTGCATGGACTTCATCTTCCTTGGCATCGGCTTGAGAGATACCTTGCTGCACCTGAACGGCACTATTCGACATCTGACTAATGCCTTGGATCACTGTATTGGCATGCTGACTACGACTGGTATTGATATCGAATTTTTTGTTCAGGTGTTGTAAATCCGCCGTTTTCTTCTGGAGATCAGCAGCCAGGTCTTTAGCTCCAGCTCCCAGCTCCTTGCCCTGAGCTTTTTTCAGATCAGTCAGACCATCAAGATCCTTCTGTTGCTTGACAATATCGGCATTCAGAAGCTTGTCTTGCTTGAGCCCTTTCGCGCTTTTTACCGAAGAGACCCCCCCCATGATAGCCGAGAAGCCAGTCATCACCCCGGAGACCACCGCCATGGCGATCATCAGTTTGGCGCCACTGCGCATTTCGCTGACTTGATCTTTCTGAGCCGAGATCACAGCCTGATTCTCCATGTCTCTCTGCAAGAGTCCCATCTCGCGAGCGCGTCGGGCCATCTCTAGCAGCAGAATCATGAGGCTCATGGTGTCATCCAGCTCGGAACTCCCCTTGGCCAATCTACCAACGTCGAGCTCTTTGTTTGGAGATATCAGTTCGGGCCTATCCTGCTGAACTGGCGTATTTATACCTTGAATATTTCCGGCCTCGTGCTTGGTGTTGGACCGGGTGACACTTTGGCTTTCATCTACGCCTTCATTAATGATTGGAGGGATGTAGGCACTGCCCACTAAATAATCATTATTAATACCGCTCATCACATACCTCCTTAAATGGCTGCCGGTCTGCTGGCAAGGTTATTGAGCATAGATCCCTTGGCCGTGATCATCTGGAAGATCATCTCCATCACTTGTTGAAAAGCCTCTGACATCTGTGATAGCGCCTCTTTAAGCTTATCCAGTACCGCTTCCAGAGCAGTCATATCTTGTCGATTCTCCGTCAGATCGGCCTGTTTATCTTGCACCTTGGCCTGGTTTGCACTGTCCACAGACTTGGTCACACCACTACTCACGTCAAGCACCAAATCGGCGGTCTGTGTGCCGATCTTGACCGCCTTTGTTACCGTCGTAGCGGCGGTAGTCCCCAACTTGGCAGAGACCTCTGCAGCCTTCACTGCCACTTTGGTCGCGACCTCAGCTACCTTACCACCCAGTTTGGTGGCAGCCTTGGCAACTGCACCAACAGCACTGGCACCAAAAGAGACTACAGCAGAGAGCACAGCCAAGGCGATCTCAAGCGCCATCAAGGTAGGCCCCAGCTTATCCATCACCTCCTTGGAGATAAGGCCATCTTCAGCGGCTTGCTGCACAGCCATATTGACCACACCCACCACACCGGCAGCAATCATCAAGGCTCCGGCGGCAGCACCGACCCCGGTTGCCACCATAATTGTGCCAATCACAATGGAGGCAATTGAACTGATCCAGCCGAAGATCTTGGAAGCCAAACCCGACTTCTTGGCCTTGTCTGCAGCCTCTTCGGCCTCTTTCATCTTGGCCTGATTTTCCCCAATCTTATTTTGGTTCTCCGCCCGAGTCCGCTCTATATCAGCAAGCTTCAACTTCTTCTGGGTCTGCTCCAGCGAACTGGTCATCTTGCCCAACTCAATTTCGAACTCTTCGGGCGAGGTTAAAGCCAGATTGGCCAACAAAGAAGTATTAGCAATAAGCTTGACACTGTTGGCCACCCCCTGCTGCACCGTCTTCATCAGTTGCCCCAGCTCCTGCTGCTGCTGCGCTGTCACCTGCTGGTTAACGCCCGGCTTGGGTTGCGGCAGTTCGACCCCCTTTGCTCGCCCCTTCCCTTTTACTGCGACGTCACCCGCCGCCACTTGCGTGGTCTGGGCGACACTGTTGCCTTCACTCTCGATCTGCGGGATCTGCATCCCCCCGACCAGAAGAGCGCGATCATTGCTGATTGGATTCATGTTCCATATCCTTTTGCGTTTTGATTACTTCCAACATAACGCCAGCGCGAGCAGCAAGTGCCGCCAGCTCCGGCTTGGCAGCCGCAATGAGCTGGGCCGAGTGGAAGCCACTCTCGGCCCCCTCGAGCTCTCCCATCTGCAGGAGACACTCGGCGGCATGAAACGGAAAGCGGGGCTCATTAAGGTCCATTATGGCACCGTAGCTGTAGCTGTCGATGGCCAACTGATGTTGACCCAGAGCCTGACGGCAGGCCCCTAGCCCCAAGAAAAAACGAGCTTCATAGTGATCAAGCACACATAGAGTCTGGAATATCTTGTGAGCCTCATCATATTTTCCAGCATCGTACTGATTGAAACCAAAGGTATAGAGCTGCTCAAGAGTATCACTCGACACCTGGTTGAGCATCGCTAGGGTCCCACCCTCTTCTATAAATGCCTCCAGAGCCTTTTCCGTCATGTCCTGTTCGCTGTTCATTTTCATTACATCACCTATACCTTAAATAGCCTGAAGAATTTGACTCATTATACTTTCATATTTTTGAATAAAACGATTTAGCGCTTCTATAGATGAGTTATAGCGCGAGCTTACATCATTGAGACGAGTGGTTTTTTCAGTGACCATATCATTAAGTGGGCGAGATATGTCACTTATAGAAGTGGCAAGATTACTTAGTTCATTATTATCCTTTTTGTTTTGATATTCTTCCTTTATCCACTGCATGGCGCCACTTCGCTTCTTGTCGCTCTGGAGGAATATATAAGCTGTCACAGAATTATCCTTACGATCAGGAGCCATCTTATCCAAGAGTTTGTACTCAGGCCCTTCCTTAAAGGCAGCTTCGGAGCTATAACCATAGAGTTTATAATCCATCAGCTCGAAACCTGGGCGCCAGTAACTGTTTAGAGCTAGTTTTTGATTTATGTGCGATTGGATCACACTATAAATTTTCAGCTCAGCTGTCAGCTCTTTTACTTCATTGCTCAAATCTTTACGTTTTTTTTCATGGAATGACATTGCATCGCTAAAAGCAAAGATCACATCATCATCAATCCTATCAGGAGTAAGGTTGCTATAGGTCGCAGCAAGAAAGTCTTTTAGAGATATATTTTTTGGAAATTTATCATTATTAAGCAATAATGATAAACGCTGAATTCCTTTGGTTATTTGTTCATCATAACGACCACCTTTTAGCACCGCATCTGGTGGCAGAAAATAGGCGAGTATCTTTTCCAATAGTGCAGCATCATTAGCGGGGGGGTTACCAACCTCAAGCTCTTTAATTAAAATCCCTTTTTCTTTGATTAATTTAAGCAAGTTGGCCAGTGCCGATGATTTACTGCCCCGTAACTGTTCGAGATCTGTTTTTTTAAGATCATCGATGAAACCCTGAATATTATCTCTATACGACCTAATTATCATAGTGTTCTCCTAAATAACCAAGCCACGCATCATGGCCGGACGACGGGGACGATGCCCTTCCTGCTTGGGATTAAGCTCACGCTGACGCTTGATCTCATTTAGCAACTCCTGTTCGGCTACCTGTTGCTCCTGCCCACTACCATGAGAAAAGAGCAGATTGGACACCTCCTCACTCACCCCAAGGGAACTCCACATTTCCTCGAGTAGGGCTGCACGGTGATCACTGTCCTTGATGGCCAGCTCGGCCTTGGCAATCACCTCTTCATGTTCGGCAAAACGGGGCTGCTTCATATTGGCTCCTATTGTAGTGAGGGGATCGCGACCACGGCTGTCATGCAAAGTCGCCTTTTTGTCGCTTTCTCATTGCTGACAATGAGATAACTTTTTCTACATCAAGTGAGAACCAGCCTGACTCGGGCTCACTGGCACCGGTCCAGCGCTGGTAAAAGCGACCCAGACGCTCGCCACTTAGCCGGCTGCCAGCCATCACGTTCACATTGCCATAGAGGCAATAGCCCGGGCCGAGCATCGCCAACGCCGCCCTGGCCAGCAGATAGAGGGCGGCAAAGGGGTTGGCGAGCCCTCCCCCGGCGCCGACCCGCTCAATGAGCACAATCCAGACGCGCCGTTCCCCGGGTTCGCCCCGCCAGGCCACCTTGAGCCCGCCATGGACAAACTCGTAACCGAGCGGAATGGGGGTGCGACACAGGGTGTGGCATGCAGTCGGCACGCCATGCTCGGCAAACCAGGGGAGCAGAGGATCACTGACTGGTACATTGCCACTCACAGGCAGACCCTCCCGAGGGGCTGAATATTGATCTGCTGGGTCAGCTCCTGATAGGAGAGCACCGGCAAGGCATGGTAATCCCCTTCTATGAGCTTGCGCACATAGCGGCGAATATCCATGGAGACAATCAGCACCGGTTTGTTCTGCATCTGGGCGAGATCACCGACGGTGTGGCGCACCTGGTCGAGGAAGCCTTGGGTAATGGTGGGATCGAGCGCCAGATAACTGCCGGCACTGGTCTGGCGAATACCGCCACGGATCTGCTCCTCCACCTGCTGGTCGAGCAGATAGGCTGGCAGTATGTTGTTGCCGTTGGCGTACTTGTAGCAGATGTAGCGCTTGAGGCTGCTGCGGATGTATTCGGTGAGCTGCACCACATCCTTCTCTTTCTGGCCCCACTCCACCATGGCCTCCAGAATGGCCCGCATATTGCGGATGGAGATATCTTCCCCCACCAGCCGCTGCAAGATTTCGGTCATCCGCTGCAGCGGGATGATGCGCTGAGCCTCCTTGACCAGCTCGCCATAGCTCCCCTCCATCTGCTCCAGCAGATAGCGGGTCTCCTGAATACCGATAAAGTCTTCGGCATATTCGCGCAGCACATGGGAGAGGTGCCAGGTCACCACCTGGTCGGTGGTGAGGGTGGCGAGCCGCGACTTCTCCAGCCGCTCCTGATGTTCATTCGCGACCCAGAGGGTGGGCTGACCCGGCAGCAGTGGCGCCCCCTCTTCGTAGGGGATCCCCAGCAGATCGAGCTGAGAGGCGTCTTCCTGCACCAGTTGGTGGCCCGGTCGCAACAGGCCCCGGGCGACCGGCACCTCCTGCAGTTGGATCAGGTATTCGCCGGGCCCCATGGACTCGTTGAAGCGCAGGTGAATACCCGGAAAGGGGACCCCGAGATCGAGATAGAGGGCGCGGCGCACCCGCACCAGTTCGTCGTTGAGGGCGATGGCCTCCAGATCCGCCTGCAAGGCGGCATCCACGTCGATCAGCAGGGGCACCGTCATGGCGAACTCCTCCTTCTCCCCCAGCTTGCCGCGGGGCTTGCTGCCCGGTTTCGGCTTGCTGCGGGCAGCGGGCGCACCGGCACCCTGGGCCAACACGGCCGGGAGATCCTGACTGCTGCTGCTCTGCGCCTTGCTCTGGCGCAGCCCGATAAAGTAGCCCCCCGCCGTGACGATGGTCGCCAGGGTAAAGAAGGTGACCATGGGAAAACCCGGGATCAACCCGAACAGCACCAGCAAGATCCCCCCGATCAGCAGCGCCTTCGGCTGAGCCACCACCTGGGCACCGATATCGGAACCCAGATCGGTGGAGTCTTCGGAAGAGACCCGGGTCACGATGATCCCGGCGGTGATGGCGATCAGCAGCGCCGGCACCTGGGAGACCATGCCGTCACCGATCGTCAGGATGGAGTAGAGCTGCAACGCATCGGCACCGGACAAGCCCTTCTGGGTCACCCCTATGGTGACCCCGCCAAGGATGTTGACGAAGATGATGATGAGGCCCGCAATGGCGTCCCCCTTCACGAACTTCATGGCGCCATCCATGGAGCCAAACATCTGGCTCTCCTTCTCGATGATCCCGCGCCGATCCCGCGCCTCGTGCACATCGATCACCCCGGCACGCATGTCGCCATCGATACTCATCTGCTTGCCGGGCATAGCATCGAGCGAGAAGCGGGCACTCACCTCGGCCACCCGCTCCGAGCCCTTGGTGATCACCAGAAACTGGACGATGGTGATGATCAGGAAAATGACCATCCCCACCACCAGATTGCCCCCCACCACGAAGTTACCGAAGGTGTAGACGATCTGCCCCGCGTCCGCCTCCAGCAGGATCATCCGGGTGGTACTCACCGAGAGGGCAAGCCGGAACAGGGTGGTGATCAGCAGCACCGCCGGAAAGGCGGAAAACTGCAGTGGCGAATTGATATAGACCGCCATCATCAGCAGCACCACCGAGATGGTCATGTTGATGGCGATCAGGATATCGAGGGCCACCGGCGGCAGCGGCAAGACCATCATAAAGACGATGGCCAGCAGCAGCACCGCCAGCATGATGTCCTTGCGCTCGCCTATCCGGCGCAGCAGCTCAAGGGAGCGTAGATTCATTCTGCTCTTCCAGTTCGAGGTATTGTTGATAGGCGAAACGGGCTTCATCCAGCCGTCCAGCCAGTTGGCAGGCGCGGCTGCGGCAGAGCCAGAGCGGGCCATCGGCCTCTCCGGCCTGCATCAGTTGATCGACATGAGCCAGCGCGGCCTCCCCCTCCCCCTCCCCCTGCTTGAGCAGGGCCACCAGCAGGGTACGTCGCCCTCCCTGATGCTCGGGGTGGATCTGCAACAGGGCCGTGAGCAGGATGCTGGCCTTGTCAGAATGGCCATATTGCAGTTGCAGCCAGCCGGTGAGCAGCAGCGCATCCTGCTGCTGTAACGAAAGAACCATGGTCATACCTTGTGCAGCAGATGAAGGGTCATCTGCATCAGTTGTTCATCTGAGTGCATCTGTTCGAGCAGCGTGGCAGCCGCTCGCAGTTCCGGACTCTGCCCCTCCGCCAGCACGCCACGCAACCCCTGCATCGCCTGATTGAAATCGACAGGCCGCAGCAGATCGTGAAAGCCGCGATTGGGGGTGGCGAAATCGAGCAGCGCCCGATCCGCCAGCCGCTCGGGGTAGAGGCGGCTGATATGAGGTTCGATGGACTGACCATCGGGCAGCAGGGCATAGCGCCCTGGCAGGCTGCGCTCCTGCTCGTCGAGGGTGATGGCGCTGAGCTGCTCGATACCGATGTGCGCCGCAGTGATCCTGCTCATGATGCGAGCGCCTCTCGTTGCAACCGGGTCAGGGTGGTCAATGCCTGATGGAGCAGGGGCAGGCTAACAGCCCGTTCATCCAGGGTGACGAAAAGGACCAACTGATCCTCCCCCAGCCAACCGCTGCGAACCGGCAGCGCCGGGCCCTGCGCCGCGGCGGTGAAGGTCATGGCGCGGCGGATCGCCTCGCCACTTTGATGCCAGGGCACGGTGCGGGCCAACCAGAGGGTCAGTTGCCCCTGATGGCGCTCCAACTGCAGAGTGCCGCTCTGCTCCAGCTCAAGCTGGATCAGCGAGTGGGGGTTATCCCCTATGGTGATGCCCAGATCCTGGCAAAACTGCACCAGCAGGGGTTCAATCCAGTTCATGACGACTCTCCAGACAACTCATCCTCTTCCCGCTCGATGGCGTTATCGAGCGCCCCCTGACAGCACTGCAACAGGTTCTGGCGCTGCTCCTCCTCGCTGAACAGCTCCACCGGCAGCAGGCGGATCAGCCGCTTGAGCTCCTGATAGAGCAACACCTGCTGGCGACAATCTGACAGCTCAAGAGCCACACCGACCAGCTCCACATCGCGCACGCTGGCCCAGCGTTTCTCCACCAGGGCGATCAGATCGCCCATCAGATCAGAAGGCCCGTATGCCATGGGCCGAGCCCTCCTTCACCCGTTGCCACAGCTCGTCCACTTGTGCCGAGAGGGTGTTGAGCAGCCGCAGTTTGTGCATATCGCTCATCACCCGCTCCAGCTTGACCGGGTCAAGCCAGCGTTGCTGGCTGTCGAGATCGGCGCTCAGGGCCTTCATCATGAAGCCGGTCACCTTCTCCAGCGCACCGTTGCCAAAGCGGCTGTGAATATCGCGCCAGGCTGTGGAGAGCGCGCGGTAGTCCTGCACCGCATCACGATAGAGATCCCGCAGATCCTGCTCGGCCCCCACGCCCGCTTTGGCCGCTTCGGCCGCGGGGCCGGTAATGCGCGCCCCCAACACAATGGCACTGCCCTGCTCGTCCGCCAGCTTGGCCAGCGCCTGCTCCACCAGTGCCAGGGTGCCCTGCATCTCCGGTCGTCCGGCGAGGGCCTTGCGCGCCTGACAGAGCGCCTCGAACTGCTCGCTCACCTCCCCCGAATAGCTCTCGAGGTAGGCCAGCAGCTGGGAGAGATTGGCTAGCCGGCCGCTGCCAAGGTGACTCACCATCTCCTTGATCTTCTGCTGACTCTCCAGCTCCGGCACCTTGTCGAGATACTCCCCTACCAGGGCCTCAATTTCGCTGATGCGGGCGTGGCTGTCGCTCAGCTTGCGCTTGTCCAGCGACATATCCTTGCGCTCGGAGAAGACAAAGGTGAGCTCTTCGGCAGCATCGGCCAGCGACTGGGTGGCACTGGCCAGCACGACTCGCTCCCCCTGAAATTGCCCCCCCTGCAGGGGAGTCTGACGGGATGCGACCTCGGTACTGCGCAGCTCGGGCTGGGCGACTGGGGCATAGGGGTTGCTCTGGATAATGGCCATGTAAACTCCCGTGACGAATGGATTGATGAGGGTGACATTATAAAAATTACCCCTCAGTCCCTATGCCAAAATCAGCCGTGAATTTTTAGCCCGCCCCCAACTGTTTTCTAAAAAGTCCCGACTCGCGCTGCAATCCCTCTCAGCCGCTATCCCCTATAGTGACCACCAGTTTCAATGGCGCAGATTGTTATGACCCTCTCCCTCGATCACATCCCCGACCAGCTTCGTTATGCCATCGACGAGTGCCGCCTGATCCAGATCCGTGGCCGGGTCACCCAGGTAACCGGTACCCTGCTCAAGGCAGTCGTCCCTGGGGTGCGGATCGGCGAGCTGTGCCATCTGCGCAACCCCGACAACAGCCTCTCCCTGCAGGCAGAGGTCATCGGCTTTGCCCAGCATCAGGCACTGCTCACCCCCCTTGGCGAGATGTTCGGCATCTCCTCCAACACCGAGGTAAGCCCGAGCGGAGCCATGCATCAGGTGGGGGTGGGCGAGCACCTGCTTGGTCAGGTGCTCGATGGCCTTGGCAACCCCTTTGGCGGTGGCCATCTGCCGGAGCCAGACGCCTGGTATCCGGTCTATCGGGATGCGCCGGCCCCCATGAGCCGCAAGCGGATTGAGCAACCCATTTCGCTGGGCATTCGCGCCATCGACGGCCTGCTCACCTGCGGTGAGGGGCAACGAATGGGGATCTTCGCGGCCGCCGGTGGTGGCAAGAGCACCCTGCTGGCGTCGCTTATTCGCAGCGCCGAGGTAGATGTCACCGTGCTGGCGCTGATCGGTGAACGGGGCCGTGAGGTGCGCGAATTTATCGAGGCAGATCTGGGGGAAGAGGGGCTCAAGAAGGCTGTGCTGGTGGTGGCTACTTCGGATCGCCCCGCCATGGAGCGGGCCAAGGCGGGCTTTGTCGCCACCTCCATCGCCGAGTATTTCCGGGATCAGGGCAAGCGGGTGCTGCTGTTGATGGACTCCGTCACCCGTTTTGCCCGTGCCCAGCGGGAGATTGGTCTGGCCGCTGGCGAACCGCCAACCCGACGGGGCTATCCGCCGTCGGTGTTTGCCGCCCTGCCCCGCCTGATGGAGCGGGCCGGTCAGTCAGACAAGGGCTCCATCACTGCCCTCTATACCGTGCTGGTAGAGGGGGATGACATGACAGAGCCGGTCGCCGACGAGACACGCTCCATCCTCGATGGCCACATTATCCTGTCGCGCAAACTGGCGGCGGCCAACCACTACCCGGCCATCGATGTACTGCGCTCCGCCAGCCGGGTGATGAACCAGATCATCGAGCCCGAGCATCAGGCTCAGGCCGGTCGACTGCGCAGCTGGCTGGCGAAATATGAAGAGGTGGAGCTGTTGCTGCAGATCGGCGAATACCAGAAAGGGCAGGATAAGGTAGCCGATGAGGCGATCGCCCGCATCGAGACTATTCGCCAGTGGCTCAGGCAAGGCACTCATGAACCCAGCTCACTGCCGGAAGCCCTCTCGACTCTGGAGACGCTGACCCGATGATTGGCCGCCTGCAACGAATAAAAGACCTGCGGCTGGATCGGGCCGAGCAGCAGCTCGCCGCCCAGCAGGCGCGGGTGCAACTCGCCCGCGTTCGCCAACGCGAAGCGGAGCAGGAGAGTCTCGACTATCGCCAGTGGCGCCTTGCCGAAGAAGAGCGGCTATTTGCCATCTGTCAGGCGGAGCAACTCGATCGCAAGGGGCTCAAGGCGTGGCAACAGCAAGTGGCGCTGCTGCGGGAGAAAGAGGCCCAGCTTGAACAAACTGCCGCCGAGCATGCCGAGCGGGTCGCCGAAGAGCGCATCCGCTTGCAGGAGCGCCAGCAGGCGGTACACCGAGCCCGCCAGCAGCAACAGAAATTTGCCGAACTACACCGTCAGGAGCAGGCCTCACAGCAAGCCCTGCGTGACTACAACGAAGAGCAGGAACAGGAAGAGTTCCGCCAGCAGATCAGGATGTAACGAGTCATGAACCGAATCCTCCCGATACAGGGCACAGTGACAGCCCGGGGTGATACCCAGATGGCTGAAGCCAATCGGTCGCAACAGCAGCGTTTCGAGCAGGCGATGAGGCAGGATCAGAACCTCAAAGAACGCAGCCACAACCCGCAGCCTGAGGGTAAAGGGCAGATCCGTCATTCAAAGAGAGTGACGGACGTCCACCCCTTGCCGCAACAGAGTACCCACAGCGCCCCTTCAGAAGCTGGCAAGCAAGTTCCCCTACGCCACACAACCAAAGACACGCAGCCGGACAACAAAGAGATCACTGCAAAACAACAGCGGCAGGGGAGCGAGCAAACCTCCCCGCAACAGATAATATTCACGCCTTCTAACGGAGATCAGAGCCAGCGCCTTACTGATAACCCTGAGCGAGTAGCAGCAACAGATATCTCAGCTAAAGAAAGGCACGACAAACCCACTTTTGCTGCTCATTCTGGCACTGAACTGCTCGACACAAACCCGATAGCGGTAACGGACAACACACCACTCGTGCCACCAACCATTGCACCAATAAATGCTATAACACTGACGCTTGATAAGGCTCGCGCATCTCGTCAACAAACCAAGCACACACAACTCACTGCACAGGACAACGAACAGCGCCCCCCCATACTGACGATAACCGCTAGTCCGGCCGCACTGAGGCCAACACATACCAGCAGCGATGTAATTTCAACGCCCCTTAACGAGTCTCTGCCGCTCACCGAGGGGGTTGGGAGCAAGCTCACCGCGCAACCGGAGAGCATGCAAAGCGCTCCAGAGACAAGCTTGCTCGAAAGCTCTGCAGATTTGGGGCTAACCGCCATTATTACCCAGCCCTATGGTCATGTTACCCAAGCCACGCTGACTGAAAACGAGTTGCTTGATGAACAGCGTCCAGTCATGGAGGTTCATGAAGCAAGCAGCGCCAACCCGATACATACCCTCGCCAATACCACGCCACATCTACTGCCATTGGCAACGGACAGCGAGGCGATAACTCCCGAACTAGCCACCCCCCAGCCAACGGAGGTCGGTGAACAGGTAGCTCAACTTGACGCAGAAATACCACCGCTGGTGGCGCTCAAGTCTGTCACTACAGGTGAAGCAGCCCCCAAAAATGAGCTCTTTACCACCCCGACTATCTGGATCGCTCCCCTTGCCGTGACCCCAGGGGATCTGCAGCTCGCCCGGCTGGCACCTGCCGAAAATAATCGGGAGCTGGGTCAATTGCTGGAGCGGCTGGCGGTTGATATCTATCAGGAGCTGGGCCGCCCGGAGCGCCCGCCGCTGCTGCGCCTGACGTTGCCACTGCTGGGCGATCTCTCCATTCGCATCGCTCACCACCATGGCGAGCTGCAGATCGAGATCCAAGCGACCAGCGAAGGGCAACTGCTGCTCAATCAGGGGCGCAGCGATCTGGTCGACCGCCTGCAGCGCCTCTACCCCGGCGAGCGGGTCGCCCTCGATCTCTTCGGCCAGCCCGACAGTGAACAGGGCTCGCGCCATAAACGATCCATTTACGAAGAGTGGGATGCCGACGCATGACACCGATTGCCCTCACCTCCGCCTCACTGGCTGAGCTGACTTTACAACAGACCCTGAGCCAATACCGCCAGCACTTTGGCTGGAGTGATGGCGAGCTGACCCTCGCCATCGGGGTACCACCAACAACGCTCGATACCCGGCTGCAACTGCAGTGGCAGGGACTCTCTTTACCGCTCTGTTGCCACGGCGCCGAGCTGGCTCACTGGCTGGCACCGGATCTGCAACAGGCGGCACTGTTCAGCCTGCCCGAGCCGCTGCAACTGGCGCTGATCGAGCGGCTCGGACAGCCACTCGGCGGCCTCACCTGCTCGGCGCTGATCTCGCAGAGCGACCACGACCAGTGCGGCGAGCCCGCCCTGCAACTCCTGCTGCAACGGGAGGGGACCAGTCTCGCCCTCTGGCTGTCCCAGCCCGCGCCCCTGTTGAGCAGATTACCGCTGCGACCACCACAGCAGCGGTTGCAGCATCCCCTCAGCCTCTCCCTGCAGTGGGGCGTGATGGGGCTGACCATGGATGAGATCACTACCCTCGCTATCGGCGATGTGCTGCTGCCGCCCCCTCATCCACAGCTCGGCCAGGAACTGCTGCTCTGCGTGGAGGGTCGCCCCTTTGCCTACTGCCAATCCCATCAACAACATCTGGAGCTGACTGCCATGTACAACGCTGCCCTCGCTGATCCCTTCAGCCCGACCGAACTGGAGCAATTGCCGATCCAGGTGAGCTTTGAAGTAGGCCGCCAGACCCTGGACTGGCACACCCTCACCAGTCTGCAACCGGGGGCCCTGATCGATCTGGGCACGCCCCTCGATGGCGAAGTGCGCATCATCAGCAACGGTCACTTGCTGGGCGTGGGCCGGTTAGTTGAGATCCAGGGGCGCCTGGGTGTGCGGGTCGAGCGTCTCGCCAACGAGTCACAGTCATGATCCAGTTGCCGGACGAGCTCAACCTGATCGTCGGGCTGGCGCTGCTGGCCCTGCTCCCTTTTATCGCCGTGATGGCCACCTCCTTCGTCAAGCTGGCGGTGGTCTTCTCGCTGCTGCGCAACGCCCTCGGGGTGCAACAGATCCCCCCCAACATGGCGATGTACGGGCTGGCGATCATTCTCAGCATCTATGTGATGGCACCGGTCGGCTTTGCCACCCAGGATTACCTGCGCCAGAACGAGGTGTCGCTGGCCAAATCCGAATCGGTGGAGAAGTTCCTCGACGAGGGGATGGCCCCCTACCGCGCGTTTTTGAAAAAGCAGATCAAGCCGCGGGAGCACGCCTTTTTTATCGACAGCACCAAACAGCTCTGGCCAAGCAAATATGCCGACCGGCTGGAGCCCGACAGCCTGCTGATCCTGCTGCCTGCCTTTACCGTGAGCGAGCTGAGCCGCGCCTTCGAAATCGGGTTTCTGATCTATCTGCCCTTTATCGCCATCGATCTCATCATCTCCAACATTCTGCTGGCGATGGGGATGATGATGGTCTCTCCCATGACTATCTCGCTGCCCTTCAAGCTGCTGCTGTTTGTGCTGCTGGACGGCTGGGCCCGCCTGACCCACGGGCTGGTCATCAGTTACGGAGGCTAGCATGAGTCACGCCGATATCCTTCACTTCACCAGCCAGGCGCTCTGGCTGGTGCTGATCCTCTCCATGCCACCTGTACTGGTGGCGGCACTGGTGGGCACCCTTGTCTCTTTGCTGCAGGCGCTGACCCAGATCCAGGAGCAGACCCTGGGCTTTGTCGCCAAGCTGATCGCCGTGGTGATCACCCTGTTTGCCACCACCGCCTGGCTGGGGAACGAGCTCTACAGCTTTGCCGACATGGTGCTGTTCAAGGTACCGCAGATCCAATGACACTTGAGAGCCTGCAGGCCCAGATGCTGGCCTATACCCTGCTGCTGCCACGCTTTATCAGCTGCTTCGTGATGCTGCCGGTGCTGAGCAAACAGATGCTGGGGGGCGCGATGATCCGCAACGGCGTGGTCTGCTCGCTGGCGCTCTACGCCTACCCCACGGTCGCCGACACCTTGCCGGATCAGATCGACGGCATGGCACTGGCCATGCTGATCGCCAAGGAGGTGCTGCTCGGCCTGCTGATCGGCTTTGTCGCCGCCATCCCCTTCTGGGCCATCGAGGCGAGCGGGTTTCTGATCGACAACCAGCGCGGCGCCGCCATGGGATCCCTGTTCAACCCGAGCCTCGGCAGCCAGACCAGTCCCACCGGCCTGTTGCTGACCCAGACCCTGATCACCCTCTTTTTTGCCAGCGGCGCCTTTCTCGCCCTGCTGGCCGCCCTGTTCCAGAGCTACATCAGCTGGCCGGTGGCGCACTTTTTCCCCACCATCGACGAACAGTGGGTCAACTTTTTCTACGGCCAGTTCAGCCATATGTTGCTGCTCTGCGCGTTGCTGGCGGCTCCGCTGTTGATCGCCATGTTTCTGGCCGAATTCGGGTTGGCGCTGATCAGCCGCTTCGCCCCTTCCCTCAACGTCTTCGTGCTGGCAATGCCGATCAAAAGCGCAGTCGCCAGCCTGCTGCTGGTCATCTACATCAAGCTGATGATGGATCACGCCTATCAACAGGTGCTGGCGGTGATGGATCCGCTGCAACTGCTGATCCCCATTCTGGAGGCGCGATGAGCGGCGAGAAGACCGAACAACCCACCCCCAAGAAGTTGCGGGATGCCCGCAAGAAGGGGCAGGTGGTCAAGAGCAAGGAGGTGGTCTCCACCGCCATCATCCTGAGTCTGATAGGCATGCTGATGGCGATGTCCGATTACTATCTGGAACATCTGGGCAAACTGATGCTGATCCCGGCATCTCACATCAACCTCCCTTTTACCGAGGCCCTCAACCACGTAATGGAGAACCTGCTACAGGAGATGGCCTACCTCTGCATCCCTATTCTGGCGGTGTCGGCGCTGGTGGTACTCGTCTCCCACATCGCCCAGTACGGTTTTCTGCTGAGCGGCGAGTCCATCAAACTGGACATCAAGCATGTCAATCCGGTGGAGGGAGCCAAGAAGATCTTCTCCATCAAGAGCCTGATGGAGTTCGTCAAATCCCTGCTCAAGGTGAGCCTGCTGAGCCTCTTGGTATGGGTCACCATCGAGGGCAACCTGCAGGCGATGCTCCAGTTGCCCGGCTGTGGCATGAGCTGCATCACCCCGGTGCTGGGGGGCATGCTGGGCCAGCTGATGGCGGTCTGCGCCATGGGCTTTGTGGTGATCGCCATCGCTGACTACGCCTTCGAACACTACCAGCACATCAAGCAGCTCAAGATGAGCAAGGACGAGGTGAAGCGGGAGTACAAGGAGATGGAGGGGAGCCCGGAGATCAAGAGCAAGCGCCGCCAGTTCCATCAGGAGTTGCAGTCGAGCAATATGCGCGCCGACGTGAAGCGCTCCTCGGTGATCGTCGCCAACCCGACCCATATCGCCATCGGCATCCGCTACGAGCGGGGGGAGACCCCGCTGCCGGTGGTGACCCTCAAGTTCACCGATGCCCAGGCGCTGCAGGTACGCAAGATTGCCGAAGAGGAAGGCATTCCCGTGCTGCAGCGCATCCCGCTGGCCCGCGCGCTCTATCGGGATGCCCAGCTCAACAACTACATTCCCGCCGACCAGATTGAGGCAACCGCCGAAGTCCTGCGCTGGCTGGAACAGTGGCGCCAAAGCGAAGGGCCGCAGTGGTAGGGCCGCAAGCTGCCCGCATCGCCGAACAAATGGCGCAAGCAGCGAAAAACTGACAAATCCCCGACCGCCCTCTGATATAGCGCACCGCCACGGCTCGTTATCATCCCCTTATCGTCAACCCTGTCGGGAATCACATCATGGCCTTACCAGCAATCGGTGGACACATTCACCTCAACCACACCGCGCCGTCCCATCAGGCAGAAGCCAGCCCGCTGCTGACCCGGGGCAACAAGCTGTTCGAACAGTCCGTTCAGCGTGGCATCGGCCACTTCCAGAGCAGCGATCTCAAGCAGGTCATCAACGCCCTGCGTCAGTTGCAAAGCGCCCCCGATAGCGGCAAGGCGCAGCGGGTGCAGGATGCAATCCAGCACTGGGAGCAGCACCACCCTAAAGAGGTGGCTGCACGTGGCGCTCGTCTGACCGAACTGAAACAGGCGCTGGCCGAACAGGGAGCCATCACCAGAGCCGCCCCGCGACATGAACCGAAAGTAATGGCGGGTGGCACCCAGGCCCTGCTGCAAAAGAGCATGGCCGGACTGGAAAAACTGGGCAGCTACGCCTGCACCGACGCCCAGACCTTTGTCCAGCCCAACAACCCGAGCTATCAGAAGATCATCGGCAAACTCAACGCCTTCGGGCAGGATCCCCAGCGCCTGGCCGCCAACCAGCGCGCCAACAACAGCGCCAATATGGCCGCCATCCAGATCACCAGAAACAAGCAGCCACTCTCGTTGCGCACCATGGAAAACATCGCCAAGGCGGTGGATGACGCCAAGGCCGGTTGCTGCTCGACCCTGGCCTATTCGGCGGCGGCCGAACTGCTGCGCCACAACAGTGACCAGCGGATCGAAGTGCTGGCCCATCGTGGCGCACAAGGTCACGCCCAGACCCACTGCTTTGTGGTGATTGGCCGCGCCGAAGGGAGTGAACTCACCAAGCCGGAAAGCTGGGGGCCACACGCCAAAGTGGTCGACCCCTGGGCCGCCACCATAGGGGCGCCACTGGTCGGTACCCCAGCCCTCCCCCCTATCGCCAACCTGTGGCCGCCCACAGAGTCGGTCTTTGATAACACTCATCGGGAGGATTAATGATGTTTCATGCCATGCTATCGACCCTCGTTCGCCAGCTATCCCTGCCGCAGGAGTGCCTGCACGAAGAGGGGTTGGATCTGCAGGCGGGCCCCTTCAGCCTCCATATTCGCGAGCGGGATCAACTGGTGACCCTGTTTATCCCGCTGGGGGATATCCAGACCCCCTCCCTCGCCGCCATGGCCGACTGGCCTGTGCTGCAACTCAGTAGAGACAGCGAGCAGAGCACCCTGCTCTGGTGTCGCGAGTGGCTGGACAAGCTGGATGTGGAACTTCTGATTGAGCTTGTCAGCCGCATGCTGCATCAGGCTGAAGCCCTGACCCAAGGCACTGCACTAGCAGCTACCGAGCTCAGCGAGCCCGCAATCGAACCAGCCGTGTCACGCCAGAATTGCGGTATCCCGACGACCATTCGCGCCTGATATCGGCGTCTGCTCATAAGGGAAAGCAGCGCAACCATAACGGTGCCATCACTGATGGCACCGTTATGTTTTTCACGTTGAATGGATTTGCCCTACACCACCTCTCCCAGCGCACCGATCAGGGCGTCGAGCCCTTGGTCAACCTTCGAGCGTGGGCAGCCGACGTTGAGGCGGATATAGCCTGTGCCTTCCGGGCCGTAGGTGTCGCCGCGCATGATGGCGACCCGGTATTTCTCCACCAGCAAGGTTTGCAGCGCATCCATCCGTTTGGTGGAGTCGATGCCAAGCCCGCGCAGGTCAATCCAGGCGAGATAGGTTCCCTCGGGCACCCGATAGTCGATGGCGGGGAAGGCGGCGTTGAGCCGCGCCGCCACATGGGTGAGGTTGCCGTGCAGGTAGGCTTTCATGGTATCGAGCCAGGCAGCCCCGTCCCGATAGGCGCTGATATGGGCCAGCACCCCGAGAATGGGGGGCGATGAGAGGCCATGGGCTGCCTTGAGCCG
This sequence comes from Aeromonas aquatilis, assembly GCF_054052405.1. Lineage (NCBI taxonomy): Bacteria > Pseudomonadati > Pseudomonadota > Gammaproteobacteria > Aeromonadales > Aeromonadaceae > Aeromonas > Aeromonas aquatilis. Next base: position 47,676 of record NZ_JBSTYP010000014.1, read on the forward strand.
CTGCAGATAGGCGGCCCGCGCCGCTGCGTTGGCGATAAAGGCGTAGGCGCCGCCAAGGGCGGGAATATTGAAGGATTTGGAGCCCGAGCTTACCAGCGCCCAGCCATCGTTCGGCGCCACCTCGCTCCACGGCAGGTAGCGGGCAAAGCTCACATCCATATGGATGTCGTCCGAGATGACCTTGACCCCATGGCGCTTGCAGATAGCGGCCATCCGGCCGAGTTCATCCCGCGTCCAGACCCGACCGGTGGGGTTGTGGGGGCTGCAGAGCAGCAAAATCCGGCAATCGGGGCGGGCAGCCTGTTGCTCGAAGCAGGCCCAGTCGATCTGGTAGCTCCCCTGCTCTTTTTTAAGCGGGCAAGGCAGCAGCACCCGGTCGTTGGCAGCCAGCATATTGCCGAAGGCATCGTAGGCGGGGGTATGCACCAGCACCCCCCCCCCCGGCGCCGACCAGAGGCTCACCAGCTGGGCAATCACATAGATGACCGAGGGGCCATAGACCAGCGTCTCGGGGTCGAGGCTCGCCCCGTAGCGGTGGGCAAACCAGTCGCTCACAGCCCCTTTAAAGTCGTCGTGATTCCAGCGGCTATAGCCAAATACTCCGTGCTCAAGGCGGGCTGCCAGGGTCTGGCGAATGCAGGGGGCGGTCTCGAAATCCATGTCGGAGATGGTAAAGGGGAGCAGATCGGCATGGCCAAAACGGTCGGCTACATAGTCCCACTGGGTGCAGTAGGTGCCGTGGCGGTCGACCACGCGATCGAAGTCATAAATATCGTGCATGAAGTTTCTCCCTCCATAAACAGGAGACATATTGGGAGAGGCAAACAAGGGGGGCTTGCGCCCCCCGTTCGGATCTTATTGGCCGGTTCAGGCCCCCATCAGGCTCTGCAGCTGGTTTTTCACCAGATGCACCTGCGGGCCAATCACCACCTGCAGGTTGTGCTCGTCGAGCTTGATCACCCCGATGGCGCCGTTCGCTTTCAATACCTTGTCATCGACCCGGCTCATGTCCTGCACCGACATCCGCAGGCGGGTGATGCAGTTATCGAGCGCCAGAATGTTATCGGCACCGCCCAGGGCGTTGAGGATGATTTCAGCGTTGTAACCGCTGTTGCCAGCCTTCTTGCCTGCGGGCTGGGCAGTCTCGCTGGTCTCGATTTCACGACCGGGGGTTTTCAGGTTAAAGCGCACGATGGCGAAGCGGAACACGCTGTAGTAGATGGCAAACCAGATGGCGGCCGCGACCGGCACCAGATACCACTTGGTGGCGGTGCCTTGTAGCACGCCGAACACCAGAAAATCGATGAGGTTGCCGTCGGTGTTGCCGATGGTGACGCCGAGCAGTCCCATGGTCATAAAGCCCAGACCCGTCAGGATGGCGTGAATGACGTAGAGCACCGGCGCTACGAACAGGAACAAGAACTCCAGCGGCTCGGTGATGCCGCCGATGACGCAGGCCACCACGCCGGAGACCAGCAGCGCCTTGATCTTGCCGCGATTTTCCGGGCGGGCGCAGTGATACATGGCGAGCGCCGCACCCGGCAGGCCGCCGAGGAAGGCTGGCATCTTGCCCTGCGAGAGGAAGGAGGTGGCTGAGACCGAGAAACCGTTGGGGTCGGCGCAAGAGAGCTCGGCGTAGAAGATATTGAGGGCGCCGCTCACCTCGTGACCGCACACCAGCTGGGTGCCGCCCGCTTCGGTAAAGCGGATCAGCGCCACCAGAATATGGTGCAGGCCCAGCGGCAGCAGCAGACGCTCACCGGTACCGAACAGGAAGGGGCCGAAGGGACCAGCGTGGGAGATGAGCGCCCCGATACCGTTGATGCCGGCAGCAAACCAGGGCCAGACGAACGGCACGACCAGACCGACTACACCCAGCACCAGCGCGGTGATGATTGGCACGAAGCGGGCACCGCCAAAGAAGGCGAGCGCATCGGGCATCTTGTAGGTGTAGAAACGGGCGTGCAGTTTGGCGACGATCACCCCGACGATGATGGCCCCCAGAATCCCGGTGTCGATGGAGCTGATGCCGAGGATCGATTTCACCCCGTAGGCCTTCTCCGCCGCCGCGTCACCGATGACGTTGGCCACGGTGAGATAGAAGTTGATGGAGAGGTTGAGCGCCGCATAGCCGACGAAACCGGCAAAGGCCGCAACCCCCTTCTCTTCTCGCGCCAGCCCGAGCGGAATGGCCACCGCAAACATCACCGGCAGGTAGATAAAGGCCACCAGCCCCACCTTGGTCATCCAGAGGAACAGCAGTTGCAGCACGGTATTGTCGAGGAAGGGCATGCTCTGCTTGACCGCATCGCTGGTGAGCGAGCTGCCGACACCGAGCAGGATGCCCGAGAAGGCCAGCAGGGCAACCGGCAACATAAAGGTCTTGCCGAGGCTCTGCAGGAACTCCCAGATGGTGGATTTGGCTTGAGGCTTGGCCATGAAACGGCTCCTTGTGAATAGACAGCAATATCTGCGGCTGCCCTCCCCCGCTCGAGGCAATCTCGAAGCAATCTCGAAGCAAAAGGCGCGGGTCAGCATCAGGTTTTGCCGGATGATAAAACGTTTTATCAATTTACAAGTGCCGACAGGATCACAGAATAAGGGGGCTGGCTGGCAGCAGGATCCAAATTTGTGAGCCGGATCGGCCCAATGGTGATGTAACGTTTCACTTGGCAACCCAAGCAGGTATGCTGGGGCCTCGCTTTCAACTGTCCGTCGTCCGTTCGCCCTATGTCGCCCAAATCCCTCTCTGCCAAAGCCACCAAGATCACTGATGTCGCCCAGCGGGCGGGAGTGTCGGTCACCACCGTCTCCATGGTGCTCAACGGCAAGGGGCGCATCTCCCCGGCCACCGCCGAGCGGGTGCAGCAGGCGATAAAAGAGCTCGACTACGTGCCCAACAGCGCCGCCGCCAACCTGCGCAGCCAGCAGTCCAATCTGGTGGGGCTGATCCTGCGCGACATCACCGACCCCTTCTATACCGAGGTGACCGCCGGGGTGAGCGAGGTGCTGGAGCAGCAAGGTTATCTGCTGTTTCTGACCCAGTGCGGCCACAGCCCGGAGCGACTGCAGCAGAGCATCCACTCCCTGTCACGGCAGGGGGTGGCGGGCATCATCTTCAATCCGGTGCGCGGCGCGGCGGCCAAGACGCTGGAGACCCTGCTCGATTCCGAACTGCCGGTGGTGTGCGCCGCCCGCTCCTACTATCGGGATGACGTGGACTTTATCGGCCCCGACAACACCCACGCCGCCAAGCAGGCCACCACTTATCTGATCGAACAGGGCCACCGCCATATCGCCTATGTCGGCGGGCGGGCCGACTCCCTCACCCGCGCCGAGCGCATCGGCGGCTACTGCGCCAGCCTGCTGCAATATGGCCTGCCCTTCAAACCGGAGTGGGTACTGGAGTGCGAGCGCACCCAGCGCAGCGCCGCCGACACCATCGCCCAGCTGCTGCACCAGCACCCCAAGGTGACCGCCGTGCTCTGCCACTACCCCGAGGTGGCGCTCGGCGCCATCTATGGCGTCGAGGCGAGCGGCCGCACCGTGGGCAAGGACAACTACATCGGCCAGCAGGTGGCCCTGCTCGGTTTTGATGACGTGGCGGAGGCAGAACTCACCTCCCCCGCCCTTACCTTTGTCAGCTCACCGGCCCGCGAAATCGGCCGTCAGGCGGCAAGGCGGCTGCTGACCCGGATGCAGCAACCCGAGCTCGCTCCCAACCGCCATATCATCACCCCCAATCTGCAAAAACGGGAGTCGGCCTGAACTGGCTGGACAGCCCGAGCTCGTCCCAACCCGCCATATCATCACCGCTCACCTGCAAACCGCAGAAGCGGGAATCGGCCTGAACTGGCTGGACAGCCCGAGATCGCCCCACCCGCCATATCATCACCGTTCACCAGCAAACCGCAGAAGCGGGAGTCGGCCTAAGCTGGCTGGGCGCCCGAGCTCGTCCCACCCGCCATATCATCACCGCTCACCAGCAAACCGCAGAAGCGGGCATCGGCCTGAACTGGCTGAGCAGGCCTGCAGCAGCGCAAAACGTGAGGCTGCTCACTGCGCTGGTAAGGAGAGATTGAGAGCCAAGTGAAGAGGAATATGATGGGAGCCTGCCTCACTTCACGAGCCCACTATGAGCAACCCGCACGACCAGAACCCGCCGAGTGAAATCCATCGCTGTGACAAATGCAGGGAACGTACCCGCCATATCGTGGTGCTGGTCGCCCGCGATCACAGCCAGGACATCATGCCCAAGGACCCGCGCAAAGCCTTCTGGCAAGCCTTTACTTCCAGCAGCATCACCAACTGGGCGTTTGGTGAAACACTGGCCTACCAGACCACCCATGTAAAACATCTGATCTGCGAACGCTGCGGGGAGAAGTTTCTGGAGTATTGAGTGGCGGTTGTATCCGGCATGAGGTGAAGCTCTGTCTGCGGTCGCCGCGCCAAGCGGACAGGTAACACCCAATTAATGAGCAATTTGTTGATCTCTGGCAGGTTTTTGCCCGACTGCGGTTTTACCCTGCCTCTCTCTCGACTAATATGCTCCACTTGGCAACCACTCTTGCTGAGATAACCCTCTGCAGTCGTTTCGCCATCCACCACATCGCCGGATAACAGCAGCAGGCTGGAGGCTGTAATCCACGGGCGGTAGCGTGGTGTTTGTAGATTGGCGCAGAGCGTAGCGAAGCCCAATAAGCGAGATATTGATAAAACATTCGCGAACGTCTGGTTACGTAGCACTAATCTACAGGTCTGGCACAAGAGGTCACACCGCTTATATTCTACAGCCAGAATGTGGATGGATTTAATAACGACGATGTGTACAGCTATTTCCAATGGCAGTAAAAGTCGATGTGAACTGTTGGGCAATTAATTATCATAGTGATTAATGGCAGGGGTGGGAAATTTAATTTTTGAAAGTCGCCTTATGAGATACACATATCAATTTACTAATTTATCCCACAACATTTCGCCATAGTAAGTTCTTAGTAAAAGTTAAACCCATGGCCTTACAAGATCGTTTATAAAAAATTCTAGGGATACTCATCTGAATTTAAAATGGAGTAATGAGAATGCTTCTAGCAAAAAACTGCTACAAAAAGGACAATTTGAAAACTGGAAAAACAATAAAGCTGGGTACATTATATGAGTATAGAGATATAGAAAGCGATCAAATCGTCGATGATGGTGAAGGTAAATACTCTTTTGTACTCAATTTTGACGGAACAGTTGAGATTGAGCCTAAATGGTTCAATTTCATCCTACAGGGAGTAATTAGTGTAGGAGGAGATGAGAACCAACCAAGAATCATGGGGCGGATGAGCGCAGCCATAGAGAATCTTCATATTATTGAACGTACAGAAAAATCACTCAAGATACGGGACACTCGAGCAAGAATACATCGAGAAGCTCTTAACGGATTTATTTTTTGCGTATCACGCGTTAGAAAAAAGCGAGATGCTATTGGACTATTTCCAAATTACGATGACTGTTGGTATATGACAGCATCAAAAGCTCATAGCCTTGGAATTGAACTTTCAAAACTACTCCGTGCACGTATTCTATCCGGACGTCACTCAGGTAATCACATCGTCGATCAAAATATATCATTAGAAAATCTGTCAATTTACTGCCGACATGAACCTGTATCTTACTTAAGTCGTGAGGTTCATATATCTGACGCCAGCGACTTTACGATAGAACACTTTATGAAAAAAATTTCAGATATGGCTTTTGTTAAGCCGCCATCTTTCTCCACAGAAAAGGAGTACCGATTTAGCTTCACGATTGTTGCTGGAGAGATGATCCTTATGCCTACAGTGAAAAATGTTATATTGAATGCTGAACACTTGGTAGATTGGACTGTATAACGACCTTGTTGCTCATGGAATGTTTTTTCCAATATCGGAGCATATTCTGATATTCTCGTAATAAACTCTACCTTCCGCTCTATATTCGTTCCAACCGAATAAGCTGTGCAATTCACTACGTTGATTGCACCTCTACTTTCCAGCCTCCAGATATCTGTCACAGAAAAGAGCGCTCATAGATGAAACGTATTCTGATTATTGGCAACTCGGGATCGGGCAAGAGCTGGTTGGCGGCTCGATTGGCTGAGGGGTTAACTATCCACGAGGTCAATCTGGACACCATTGTCTGGCAGCCGGGCGGCTTTAACCAAAAACGGCCCCAGCATGAGATTGACCATGCCATTCAAACACTTGCTCAAGAGCCTTTATGGGTGGTCGAAGGGGTATTTGGCGCCCTGGCCGAGCAACTGCTTGATGCCGCTGATACCCTGCTCTTTCTGGATCTCGACTGGTCGGTATGCCGTGATTCACTGCTATCGCGCGGATCACAAAGTGCTAGGCAGCGGGATGCAGTGGCAGCGGAAAAGAACTTTCAACAACTGCTGGTGTGGGCATCGGAATATGGGCAGCGAGCCGGCAAAAGCTCCCGCCACTTCCATCGCGAGCTGTTTGATCGATTCCCAAACAACAAGCACCATTTCACGACTCGTGAAGCGGTAAATAGCTATCTCACTCAACTGACCGTTAACAGCTAACAGGAAACTGGATGGACCAATACAAACAGACTCCAAAACCTGACCATATGTTTTTCAAAAAATTTATATCCTATCTGGGGCGTTGTTTCCCAAATCGATGCAGCTTGAATGGAACTAACTGAGGACTTGGTGATCTGATCACCACCATCCTCTTCAAGTCTGCATCATGGGCTCGTCGCTTCACCCCATCACCAACTGGCCTAAATACAACAGGTCTCTGATTAACCGTGGTTCACTCACCTTCTGGGTTGATGCCGAGGCCATGAGCAACTGGTTTCACCACGACCATCATGGGCGGCGGGGCCGCAGCCAGCTCTACACTGACCAGACTATCTGCACCTTTCTGATGCTCAAGGGGATTTTCAGCCTCACTCTGCGGGCCACTCAGGGACTACTCGACTCCCTGTTCGAGTTGATGAATGTGCCGCTGTGCGCACCGGACTACAGTTGTGTCAGCAAACGAGCCCGTACGGTGAAAGTGGCCTATCGGCAGCCCTGTAAGGGGCATATCACCGACCTGGTTATCGACTCGACTGGCCTCAAAGTATTTGGGGAAGGCGAGTGGAAGGTCAGAAAACACGGCGCTGAGAAACGGCGAATCTGGCGCAAGTTGCATCTGGCGGTAGACCCGGTGACCCACGATATCGTGGCGGCGGAAGTCTCGCTGGACAATGTCCATGATGCCGAGGTGTTGCCGACCTTGCTCAATCCATTGCGGCGCAAGCTGGGCGTGTTTATGCAGATGGTGCCTATGACAGCAAAGCCAGCCATCAGCTAATCTCGCGCAAAGGGGCGACAGCCTGTATCCCGCCTCGCAAGAACGCGGGGTTATGGGAAAAGGAACATCCGAGAAATGAGGCTGTGCTGGTGATGCGCAAGGAAGGGCTGGCGCACTGGAAGAAGATGTCGGGATATCACCGGCGCTCGCTGGCAGAGACGGCGATGTATCGGTTCAAGCAGTTGATGACGGGCAAAATCAGTCTGCGAACATACAACGGTCAGGTAGGGGAAGTGATGGCGTATGTTGGTGCAATCAACAAACTGAACACTCTTGGTCTGCCTATCAGAAAGCCCCGAGTGTAACGGTCACTTGGGGCTGGGGAAGTCATGACTTGCTGGGGGATTTGGGCAACAACGCCCCTATCTGGCTATTACCGTGCCTATCGGCCTGATCCCGGAATTTATTCGGCAGGACTTTCATCTGGATTTGCTCTCATGGCAGGAGGGCGGCCGCCTCACTCTGATCATGATTGGCGTCGCGGCGGCAATGGCGGGAGTTGACTGGCTCGTGCATCGCTATCGAACCAAACGACAGCAGCCAAAGGGCCCGGTTGGACCAAACAGGTAAGGGAAGATCGGGCTGCCAAAGATATGGCAGCCCCGTGCCATCAGGAGAGCATGCTTCTTAGCATCCAGGCGGTTTTTTCATGAATATCGATGCGCTGGGTCAGCACATCGGCGGTGGGCTGGTCATTGACGGCATCGACCAGATCGAACAGTTTTCTGGCGGTTCTCGCCGTGGCTTCTTGCGCCAACACCAGATGTTTGAGCATTTCACTGGCACAGGGCACCCCTTCGACCTCCTCAATGGAGGAGAGACGGACAAACTCCTTGTATGTGCCGGGAGCCGGGAAGCCCAATGCGCGGATCCGCTCGGCGATAACATCCAGCGCATTCCACTGCTCGGTGTATTGATCCATAAACATATTGTGCAGGCTGTTGAACTGCGGGCCGGTTACGTTCCAGTGAAAATTGTGGGTCATCAAATAAAGGGTGTAACTATCGGCAAGCAGTGCCGACAATCCATCTGCAATTTTCTTGCGATCGGCGGCTGAAATACCGATATCCATTTCTGGTAAAACCACACTCTCTTTTTTCATCACGCTAACTCCTGTCATTGGCTTTCGGCTTGATAAATTTGGCCGATGCTTTTGCAACAATCATCCCGCCGACCGACGCTACGGCATTCAGGCGATAGATACCGTGACGCTGGTCGACTATTCTGGCCGACAGCGCTACTTTGCTGCCGATATCGATGGGAGCAATAAAACGAACGGTCAGCTCCGCTGTTAATCCTCTTATTCCCCGTTGCAGCAACGCATGTGTCATCACCGCATCGAGCAGGGTGCTGGTCATGCCGCCATGCAAAATATCGCTGTAACCCTGATGGCGCTGGTTGGCAATAAACAGCCCTTCCGTCGTCCCTTCCTCCCCCTGATAAAAGCGAATTCCCAGTGAATCCGGGTTATGAGTGCCACACACCATGCAACGGGCGTGGGACATCATGGTCTGTTGATAGTTCTCTGATTGATATTCATCCACTTGATCTATTCACTCGCTATTTGGCCACTCGCATGTTGAGAACAGAGTGCTAGGAGAGCAGCTCTTCGATGGCGGCATGTGCCTGGGTGCCATAGATGATGGAGGGGCCGCCTCCCATCAATACCGCGACATCCACGGTGGCAAGCAGTTCCGCTCGCGAAGCACCAGCCTTCACGGCCCCGGCAACATGGGCGGCAATGCAGCCATCGCAGCGGGAAGCGATACCAATACCGAGAGCGATCATTTCCCGATATTTCAGCGCCAGCGCCTCGCCCTCTTTCATAACGGCTTTGTGCAGCGCAATAAACGCATTCATGGTATCCGGGCTGCTCTTGCGATAAGCAGAGCCAAGCTGGTGTTGTTCTTTATTGATCTCTCGATAATTTTTCATCACGTTATTTCTCCGGTGTGAAAATCTCACCTTTATAGAATGACTGCACTGTCATGCTGATTAACCAGATGATCAATACAATCAGGGCACACACCACTATTTTGGCCAGATAATATGGAATGATATTCCCGGTTGCGTCGGCAAACATGGCCGAGGCTGCGGAAAATGCCGCCAGTGGAAATGAGTACGCCCACGAAGAGAGAAAAAATTTCAGTTTCAAAAAAGTGAGGGTGTTGTACATCAGCAAGATAAATACAAACAGCGCAAAATAATAAATGACATGGGCAAACAGGTCGCTGGAACTGGCTATTTCGCTATACGAGATAAATCCGATGGAGGGCGGTGCCAGCAGAATAAACATGGTGGGCATCAGCTTCTCGGGCAGACTCTCATGAAAGAACAACCGATAGAGCACTATGGTCAGCAGAGAGAACCAGAAAATAAGGCCAATGCTGAAGAAGAACAGGCTGATCTCGTGAAAGCCAAGCGGCATGCCACCCAGGGGCACCACGATATTGCCGACAATCGGTATAAACCATGCCGGGTTGGTGTGGGTGATTGTGAAATGGTCGCGATGGATCCAGTTGCTCATGATGTAGAGGGTGAAGAGCAGTTGCAAACTGGCTCCCACCGACCAGAGGGCCAGCGCTGCATCATGCCAGCTGGCCCAGTAGGCGGATTGCAGCAGCAGGCTGATTGAGATGGTCGGGAAGAAATTGATCCTGACCGGGTGTTTCAGCTCATGCAGGAACTCGTCATTGTGTCTGAGGATTTTCCAGCCATACATCACCAGAAACGTCGCCAGTAGCAGGGATGACAAGACCCCGAACAGGAACCCTGCCGACTGCAACAGCAGCAGATCCGGAAATGCCTTGCGACAGGCAATCGCCGCCCCCGTCAGCCCCATGATGATTGAAAACAGTGTGACAGGCATATGTGCAATCTTGGTTATGGAGGGGATTTGCTTACCCTCTTGATTCAGGTTTTCCATCAACGTTCCCCTCCAGTTCGGCCTAGCGGTTGTGCTTACTCTTCACAACATTTCTTGTGGTTGCGCTGACGGTTACCCTGACAGCCCTGCTGTTGTCCGGAGGCTGACTTGCAGCCCCCCCCTTTGCCAAGGCGGCCACGGGGAGCGCATTGACGGCTTCCCTTGCCGTGATGGCCAGCCCCCTCGGCGCAGCGCGATGCACTGCCTTGTTCAGCGGATGTCAGCTCGGTCAGATTGCCCGACTCATTGCTCAGCATGTCGGCCATAGCGAGACGCCCCTGACTGGCCTGATAGACGGCAAGCCCGCTGCCCAGCAGCTTGCCAAGCATCTTGCTACCAATATTTTTCAACACGATACGACGGGCCCCCTGCGCCTGAAGCAGCTCTGCCAACGCACTTTTGCACTCGTTGCCTGCCACCGGATTGGCGATCTCTGCCAGGGTGCTCCCCTGTTCATCTACGAATACAAAGCGCTCTGCTTTGGCAAAATGTCCTGCGATATGGTCGTCATTCATCGGAATGGCTGTGATGATGGTCATTTGACCTCCTGCTATCACTGTTGATTTTCCGGCCCTGCCCCTTGCCACTCTGCATTCGTCCCCTTGTTCAGGATCTTCCCGCAGGCTTGCCGGTTGGCATGGCCATGTTCCCAGCCTCTTGCAGCAACCAGATGAAGAGCCGTACGCATCAACTTTTACTGGTTTAGTCACGCATCATTCGGCTCGATAAGCGCCTGATCATGATGCCGCCGTAATTGGCATATGCCATGTATACGCTCAGTTTATGGCATATGCAACAAACTATTTTTTTCCAACGAAGAGGTTTGGGGACTCGTTAAAGCCCGCCTTGGCATCATTCCAGGGCGCGCCAATCCGCTATCCGCGAGGGCAAAAGGCAGTGGGAGAAATGGCGCATAAAAATCCTAATCCGCCCGGCGAAATGGCGACTTTTTGTGAGAAGGGTCACATCTGATGGCGCTGTTTAACCACATATAAATCCAGACCGCTCTGATGATTAATTTAATGATATGGCTTATTACAAACCTGACGGCGAGCCTGACATCACTGCATTTATCTGTTTTTAAAGAAAAAATGTGTGAACATCTGAAAATGGCGAGTCCTGCCTGAAAACGGGATCTTCATCACATCTCGTTTTGCTGCGCACAAAAATCCAGTGATTAGCACTTTTGTCCGATAGGGAGGGGGCGGGCGAGCCGCGATAATGATCAGGTCATTTTTATCCAGTACGTCGATACGTACTCACGCATAGCTTCCGTCACCGGAAGCGGGGAGAGCGCTATGATCACCACCTTGATCAATGAACATCTGATCAACCTCGATTTGAAAGCGACGCGTAAGGAAGAGGTCTTCACCGAGATGGCCCGCCTGCTGGCGTCGCAAGGCAAGGTCAGCAACGAGCAGGCCTTTATCAAGGATCTGTGGGCCCGTGAAGAGTTGGGCAACACCGGCTTTGAAGAGGGCGTGGCCCTGCCCCACGCCAAGAGTGCGGCGGTGTGCAACCCGGCGGTCGCCATCGGCATCAGCCGCAACGGCATCGAGTACGGCGCCGAAGATGGCAAGCCATCCCATATTTTCTTCATGATCGCCTCCCCCGATGGCGGCGCCAACCACCATATCGAGGTGCTGGCCGAGCTCTCCGGCAAGCTGATCGAAGAGGGCTTTATCGCCAAACTGCTGGCGGCGAACACCCCGGCCGATGCGCTGGCGCTGCTGCTGGCCAAGAAAGAGGAGCAGAGCGCGGCCCCGACCACCAGCAAAGGCTTTATCATCGGTGTCACCGGCTGCCCGGCCGGTATCGCCCATACCTATCTGGCGGCCGAGTCGCTGGAGCGCGCCGCCAAGGAGCTGGGTTATGAGGTGAAGGTGGAGACCAACGGCTCCATCGGCGTCAAGAACAGCCCGACCGCGGACGAGATCGCTCGCGCCAGCGCCATCGTGGTCGCCTGTGACAAGCAGGTGGACATGGCCCGCTTCACTGGCAAGCCGCTGATCAAAACCGGCGTCAAGGCCCCCATCAAGGATGGCAAGGGTCTGATCGAACAAGCGCTGAAGGCACCCGCCTATGTGGCTGGCAAAGAAGATAAAAAAGGTGAAGAGAAGAGCGCGGGTGGTAGTTCCGATCTCTATCGCTACCTGATGAACGGTGTGTCGCACATGATCCCGTTCGTGGTGACCGGCGGTCTGTTGATTGCGCTGGCACTGGCCATCGGCGGTAACCCGACCCCGAGCGGCATGCAGATCCCGGAAGGGAGCATGTGGAACCAGATCCTCAACGTGGGTGTGGCCGCCTTTACCCTGATGATCCCCATTCTGGCGGGCTATATCGCCTACGCCATCGGTGATCGACCGGCGTTGGCACCGGGCTTTATCGGTGGTTGGATCGCCAACAACGGCAGTTTCTACGGCGCTGACGCAGGTACCGGCTTTATCGGTGCCATCATCGCGGGCCTCCTGGTCGGCTATCTGGTGCGTTGGATTGCCACCCGTCAGTACCACAAGATGGTGCAACCGCTAGTGCCGATCCTGATCGCCCCTATCGTAGGTTCCCTGTTTATCGCTGCGGTATTCATCTTCATCATCGGCGCTCCCATTGCCGACATGATGACCGGCCTCAACGCCATGCTGCTCTCCATGAGCGGTGGCAGTCTGGTGCTGCTGGGTATCGTGCTGGGTGGTATGGCGGGCTTTGATATGGGTGGCCCGGTCAACAAGGTGGCCTTCCTCTTCTCCGTCGGCATGATTGCCTCCGGTCAGACCCAGTTTATGGGTGCCATGGCTTGCGCCATCCCGGCTGCGCCCCTTGGCATGTCGCTGGCGACCGTGCTGGGTCGCAAGCTGGGAATCTTCGATGCTTCTGAAATCGAAGCGGGCAAAGCCGCCGGCGCCATGGGTCTGGTGGGGATCTCCGAAGGGGCGATTCCGTTCGCCGCCCGTGATCCGCTGGCCGTTATCCCGGCCAACATTCTGGGCAGCATGACTGCTGCGGTGATGGCCTTCCTGTTTGGCATCACCAACAGCGTCGCCCACGGTGGCCCCATCGTGGCCCTGCTGGGTGCGGTCAACAAGCCGCTGCTGGCCCTGCACTGCATGATCTGCGGTGCCATCGTCACCGGTGTGGTGGCGGTTGCCCTGAAAAAACTGCGGGTCAAAAAGAGTAATGAGGTAACTCTGGCCAAGGCGGCCTGAGTCCCTCTCGCCATCGCGGCTCATAGAGCATAAAAAGAGGCCACCCCATGGGGTGGCCTCTTGTTTTTGGGGATGGCTGGTGGGCCGTATTTCCCAATATCGCCCCCCGAGAAATAGTGGTCGATAAGCACTCTTCCTCGTCTCTCCCCTTGCCTTTCCCTGGCTCCCTTCTGGCCTCTCCCCTCCTCAGCCCAGCACTCACACAGAGCGCCAAACTGGCTGAAATGGCAGCAATCCGGCGTCAGCGGTGTGATGTTTCTCACGCTTTGTCCGCGAAAGCGCAAAAACTAGGAAAATTTCCTAGCCCCACTAGGGATGGCTCTCAAGCCATTTTTTGCCCCTCTTATTAGAGTCACCCCACCTGATGTCGTGACCCGCACCACGACGGGCAATCTGCCCCGTCATCCCGTGCCGGGCCCGGGTTTATATGGATGGAGCGTCGAGCGCAGCAACGGCTGACAGCCCCGACGTTCCGTTCCCCCTTCCGTGGCGTGACCTCGAACAACCTATCTACAAATGAGGGGCGCGGCGGAAATACCGTCTATCTCGCAGAGGATGAACGAAGATGTTGAAATTGCTCCAACAGGTCCGGGTCCCCACCCTGGACCTGCCGGTCGAAGCCCGGCGCAAGCTCTGGTTCAAGCCGTTTATGCAATCTTATCTGGTTGTATTTATTGGCTATTTGACCATGTATCTGATCCGCAAGAACTTCAACATTGCGCAAAATGACATGATCCAGGAGTACGGTCTCTCCATGACCGAGCTTGGCATGATCGGCCTTGGCTTCTCCATCACCTACGGGGTGGGCAAGACCATCGTCTCCTACTACGCCGATGGCAAGAACACCAAGCAGTTCCTGCCGCTGATGCTGATCCTCTCCGCGCTCTGCATGCTGGGCTTCAGTGCCAGCATGGGCGGCACCGGTTTCAGCCTCTACTTCATGATCTTCTTCTACGCCCTGAGCGGTTTCTTCCAGAGCTGTGGCGGTTCGTGCAGCTACTCCACCATCACCAAGTGGACCCCTCGCAACAAGCGCGGCACCTATCTGGGTATGTGGAACCTCTCCCACAACGTGGGCGGTGCCGGTGCGGCCGGTGTGGCGCTGTTCGGTGCCAACTACCTGTTCGATGGCAACGTGCTCGGCATGTTTATCTTCCCCTCCATCATCGCGCTGATCGTCGGTTTTATCGGCCTGCGCTTTGGTAGCGATTCGCCGGAAGCCTATGGCCTTGGCAAGGTGGAAGAGCTGTTTGACGAAGTGGCGAGCGAAGAGGATATCGCCACCGAGGAGCAGAAGCTGACCAAGTGGCAGATCTTCGTGAAGTATGTGCTGCTCAACAAGGTGATCTGGCTGCTCTGCTTTGCCAACATCTTCCTCTACGTGGTGCGTATCGGTATCGACCAGTGGTCCACCGTCTATGCCCACCAGGAGCTGGGCTTCTCCAAAGACGTGGCTATTCAGGGCTTTACCTTCTTCGAAGTGGGCGCTCTGGTCGGCACCCTGATGTGGGGCTACCTCTCCGATCTGGCCAATGGCCGTCGTGGTCTGGTTGCCTGCGTGGCGCTGGCGCTGATCATCGCCACCTTGGGTCTCTACCAGCATGCGACTACCCAGTTTATGTTCCTGGGCTCCCTGTTCACCCTGGGCTTCTTGGTGTTTGGTCCGCAACTGCTGATCGGCGTCGCCGCCGTGGGCTTCGTCCCCAAGCAGGGCATCAGCGTGGCCGATGGCGTCAAGGGCACCTTTGCCTACCTCATCGGTGACAGCTTCGCCAAACTGGGTCTGGGCATGATCGCCGATGGCACCCCCATCTTCGGTCTGACCGGCTGGACCGGCACCTTCGCGGCGCTGGATATCGCAGCCGCCGCCTGTCTGGTACTGATGGGTTGTGTCGCGGTCGCCGAGGAGCGCAAGATCCGCCGCATCAAGCGCGAACTGAAAGCCGCCGAGCTGGCCGCCCAGACCGCCTGATAGCCATAACAACAGACGCAGATTGTTCAGGGCCACCCACAGGGGTGGCCCTTGTTGTTTGGGGCAACCCCACTCCCGGCTGGCCCATATCAGCCTGCACTGCCGTTCAAGGGACGGGCATATCCCCATCAAGATCCCACTTTTCATATGGACTTTTGGTAAAAGCCCCCCGCTGGC
Source organism: Aeromonas aquatilis (assembly GCF_054052405.1). Classification (NCBI taxonomy): domain Bacteria; kingdom Pseudomonadati; phylum Pseudomonadota; class Gammaproteobacteria; order Aeromonadales; family Aeromonadaceae; genus Aeromonas; species Aeromonas aquatilis. The sequence goes on from NZ_JBSTYP010000014.1 coordinate 63,306, forward strand.
GCTATCTTGTTGCTCCCCCTTGTCAGCATCACAGAGAGCAGATGAAGATCGTCGCCGTCACCGCTTGCCCGACCGGTATTGCCCATACCTATATGGCTGCCGATGCCCTGCAAAAAGCCGCCACTGGGCTGGGACTCAAGATCAAGGTCGAGACTCAGGGCGCCATGGGCATGGAAAACATGCTGACCGCCCGCGATATTGCCAGCGCCGACCTGGTGCTGATTGCCTCCGATATCGAGATCGAGCAGAAAGAGCGCTTCCTCGGCTGCACCATCCATCAGGTGAGACTGGAAACTGTGTTGCTGGATGCCAACGCCGTACTCAAGGCCCTGCCGATCCCGGCCTGATGCTGACCCGCGAAATCACCTTCTACTGCCAGCAGGGGTTGAGCATCACCCAGGCCAAGCAGTTGAACCGGCTGGCGGGGATGTTCAAATCCACCATCCGCTGCACCAACCTCACCCGGCGTCAGACCGTTGCCGCCAGCAACCAGCTCTCCCTGTTGACCCTCGCCACCCAGCCCGGCGATCTCTGCCAGTTGCAGATTGAAGGGTGCGATGCCGAGCTCGCCCACATGGCCTTCACCTGCTGGTGCGGGGAGCTGGGTCAACCGCTGGTGCGCTCGCGCACCGCCGCGCTGGCGGAGTTGCGACTGGCCAACGCCCTGCCCGACTACCATTTTGCCCTGCGCCAGCTGGCCCACAGCCCCGAACCGCTGACCAAAGCCGAGGCCCTCGAGCATCTGATCGATCTGCTGCCCGCCGAGCTGATCACCGACCGCGCCACACTGACCGCCGCGGTGGAGCGGCGCGAGCAGGTCTCGGCCACCATCATCCGCCCCGGCCTTGCCATGCCCCATGTATTGAGCGAAGGGATCAGCCAGCCAGCGCTGGCCCTGCTTAGCTGCAAGGAGCCCATCGAGTGGGGCTCTCAAATCGGGCCGGTGCAGACCATTATTCTGCTGGCGGTGCCGGTTGGCAGCGGACGGGAGACCCTGCGCCCCCTTACCCGACTGGCGCAAGCGATGATCGACGATGTGGTCAGCCACGCCCTGCTGTTGGCGGGCTCGCCCCCCGCCCGTCAGGCTATCGTGATCGAGAGCCTGCTGAGCTAGGCGAATTGGCTCTGGGCGCTGCTTGCTGTAACGCCAGCCATTCATCCTGCCCTCAGCACCCTGTGGTACACTCGCTGCCATCGTCTGTCTGAAGTGTGTATCCGATGAAATCTCCCCGCTCCCGTCTCTCTGTCAGCCGCGCGCCGCGCGATAACGCCCCGCGCACGGCGGCCAAACCAGCCGCACCCCGCCATGCATCCCCCCGCAAACCGGAGCTGGTTCCCGAGGAGCGCAAATTGCTCCTGCTGAACAAGCCCTATATGGTGCTCTGCCAGTTCACCGACGAGGCGGGCCGCGAGACCCTCAAGGATTACATCAAAGAGCCCGGCATCTATGCCGCAGGGCGGCTCGATCGCGACAGCGAGGGGCTGCTGCTCACCAACGATGGCAAGCTGCAGGCGCGCCTCACCCAGCCGGGGGAGAAGACCCCCAAGACCTACTGGGTGCAGGTGGAAGGGATCCCGAGCGAAGAGAAACTGGCCGCCCTGCGCGCCGGCGTGGAGCTCAACGACGGCATGACCCTGCCCGCCGGGGCGCGCATCATGGATGAACCTGCGGTGTGGCCGCGCAATCCGCCCATTCGCGAGCGCAAGGAGATCCCCACTAGCTGGCTGGAGATCAAGATTATCGAGGGGCGCAACCGGCAGGTGCGGCGGATGACCGCCCATATCGGCCACCCCACCCTGCGCCTTATTCGCTACGCCATCGGTAACTGGACCCTCGATGGTCTGGCCCCCGGCGAGAGCCGCAGCCTGCCTGCCCCCGAGCTGGCGCCGCTCTCCACCGGCCGCCCGCGACCCTCCTCATCTCGTTCAGGCGCTCATACCGCCAAACCGGCCAAACCGGCAGGGGAGGCACCACGGCGGGCCAGCCAGCCGAGACGGGACGAGCGTCCCCGCAGCACTCACCCAACCGAGCGTTCAACTTCAAACCCGACCGGCGGCAAACCCCGCAGCAGTGGTCGAGGAACGGCACGCAGACCGGCCCGAGCGGGCAATCCCGATAGCAACGACAAGGAGTCATGATGAGCAATCAGGCAGAGCAATCGACCACCAGCCACGCCCGTATGGAGGCGCGCCTGACGGTCGCCGCCCTGGTCCAGTGGCAGGGGCGCTTTCTGGTGGTGGAAGAGGAGATAAAAGGCCAGCGCCGTTTCAACCAACCCGCCGGCCATGTGGAGCCGGGGGAAAACCTGCTTGAAGCGGCTTGCCGTGAGCTGAAAGAGGAGACGGGTCTGACCGCCACGCCAACCGCCTGGCTTGGTACCTATCTGTTCAAACCAGCCGACAGCGAGGCCACCTATGTGCGCACCGCCATCATCTTCGACCTTGAAAAAGCGCCGGGTCAGCACCATCCAGAGGATCCTGACGGCGATGTGCTGGCTTGCCACTGGCTCACTCTGGAAGAAATAGCGGAATGTAAACCGGCCCTGAGAAGCCCCTTGGTATGGCAGTGCATTCAGGATTATCTGGCGGGGACACGGCTGCCACTCTCGGCCCTCAAGGCCTTTATTTGAGAACCAGCCCACGCTCTTACTGCGAGGCCGTGATCAAGGCTCATGTGCTGCTCGGAATCCTCACGTATATATATACGCTCCGGTTCCTGCGCTGCTCTTTACCTTGCTGACGGCCTCTCGTGATAGATCGTGAACAGGCTATCCGATACCGTTTGGCACCATTTTTTCATCATGGTGCTGACAAACAGAAAAACGATTTCCTGCTATCAGGCTCCTGATGGGAACTGCGGCATGGATATGTGACCGGGGGCGCAAAACTCTGGTAGAATACGCCCCGTTTAAACGAACTGGTAACTTCGACTAATGACAGACAACAGCCAAATCAAGGTGATCGTCGGCATGTCCGGCGGCGTGGATTCTTCCGTCTCGGCCTACCTGCTCCAGCAGCAGGGCTATCAGGTCGAAGGCTTGTTCATGAAGAACTGGGAAGAAGACGACACGGACGAGTACTGCTCTGCCGCCCAGGATTTGGCTGATGCCAAGGCCGTCTGCGACAAGCTGGGGATGAAACTCCACACCATCAACTTCGCGGCAGAGTACTGGGACAATGTGTTCGAGCACTTCCTCGAAGAGTACAAGGCTGGCCGCACGCCGAACCCGGATATCCTGTGCAACAAGGAGATCAAGTTCAAGGCGTTCCTCGAATTTGCCGCCGAAGAGCTGGGTGCCACCTACATCGCCACCGGCCACTATGTGCGCCGTGACGACAGCACAGGCCGCCCGCGCCTGCTGCGCGGTCTCGATACCAACAAGGATCAGAGCTACTTCCTCTACACCCTGAGCGAGAAGCAAGTGGGTCAGAGCCTGTTCCCGGTTGGCGATCTGGAGAAGCCGGAGGTGCGCCGCATCGCCGAGCAGCTGGATCTCATTACCGCCAAGAAGAAAGACTCCACCGGTATCTGCTTTATCGGCGAGCGCAAGTTCAAGGACTTCCTGGCCAAGTTCCTGCCCGCCCAGCCCGGTAAAATCGAGACCGTGGATGGCAAGGTGATCGGCGAGCATCAGGGTCTGATGTATCACACCCTGGGCCAGCGCAAGGGGCTCGGCATCGGTGGTCGCAAAGATACCACCGAAGAGGCCTGGTATGTGGTCGACAAAGAGGTCGAGCGCAACGTGCTGGTCGTGGCGCAGGGCGAACATCCCCGCCTCTACTCCGATGGCCTGATTGCCAGCCAGTTGCACTGGGTGGATCGCACTCCGATCCGCGAGCCGCGTCGCTGCACCGTCAAGACCCGCTACCGCCAGCAGGATATCCCCTGCCTGATCCAGCCCATCGACGACGAGACCATCCGGGTCATCTTCGACGAGAAGCAGGCTGCAGTGACCCCGGGCCAGTCCGCCGTCTTCTACGACGGGGAAGTGTGTCTGGGCGGCGGTATCATCGAACAACGTTTCAGCCATCCGGTTTGAATCCTTAACAGAAGGCAGCAGACGTGAGCGATAAATTCCAAGACAGAACCATGGCCTTTGCCGGCATCTGCCAGGCCGCGTATCTGGTGCAGAAGGTGGCCCGAGACGGCAGCTGTGACGAGGCCGCCCTGCGCGAGAGCCTCTCCAGCATTCTGGTGACCAACCCGAGCCAGCCGCTCGAGGTGTTCAACAACACCCATCTGGCCATTCGCGACGGCTACCGCGCGCTGGTCGAGCAGCTGGGTGCCGACGGCAGCCAGAAGAATGCCGAGCTGACCCGTTACGTGGTAAGCCTGATTGCGCTGGAGCGCAAGCTGGCCAAGCGCAAGGACATTCTCAATATGCTGGGTGAGCGGATCGGCCAGATTGGCCGCCAGCAACAGCATTTCGATCTGCTCGACGAGCAGATCCTGGCCAACATGGCGAGCATCTACAGCGACCTTATCAGCCCCATCGGGCCGCGCATTCAGGTGGCCGGCACCCCGCTGTTCCTGCAGCAGCCGCTGGTGCAGCACAAGGTGCGCGCCCTGCTGCTGGCAGGCATCCGCGCCGTGGTGCTGTGGCGCCAGCTCGGTGGCAGCCGCACCCAGATCATCTTCGCTCGCAAGAAGATGGTGGAGCTGGCCAAACGTTACTAATCATTGGCTTGCGCGCAGGCAGAGGGAGGACAAGGTGAACAGCCGCACATCAGCCTTGATACACCCCGACCGGCGCGCAAGTGAATACGGATCCCCCACACCAATCATCAGGAGTTCACCCCATGGAGCTGTCCGCGCTGACTGCTGTTTCCCCGATTGACGGTCGTTATGGCGACAAGGCCGATGCCCTGCGCCCTATCTTCTCCGAATTCGGCCTGCTGCGTTTTCGCGTTGAAGTCGAGGTTCGCTGGTTGCAGAAACTGGCCAGCCACGCCGGGATCCCGGAAGTCCCTGCCCTGAGCGCGGCCGCGAATGCCCTGCTCGACGGCATCGTCAGCAACTTCAACGAGAGCGACGCCGCCCGCATCAAACAGATCGAGCGCACCACCAACCATGATGTGAAAGCGGTGGAGTACTTCCTCAAAGAGAAAGTCGAAGTGAACCCGGAGCTGGCGGCTGTCAGCGAGTTCATCCACTTCGCCTGCACCTCGGAAGACATCAACAACAACTCCCACGGTCTGATGCTGAAAACTGCCCGCGAAGAGGTCATCAAGCCTTATTGCGAAAAGCTGATCAGCGAGCTCAAGCGTCTGGCTCACGAGTATCGTGACATGCCGCTGCTCTCCCGCACCCACGGTCAGCCGGCCACCCCGAGCACCATGGGCAAGGAGATGGCCAACGTCGCCTACCGTCTTGAGCGCCAGTTCAAGCAGATCATGGCGGTGGAGATCCTCGGCAAGATCAACGGTGCGGTCGGCAACTACAACGCCCACCTCAGCGCCTACCCGGATGTGGACTGGCACCAGTTCTCCGAGGAGTTTGTTACCTCCTTGGGCCTGACCTGGAACCCCTACACCACCCAGATCGAGCCGCACGACTATATCGCCGAGCTGTTCGACGCCATGGCCCGCTTCAACACCATCCTGATCGACTTCGACCGCGATGTGTGGGGTTACATCTCCCTGGGTCACTTCAAGCAGCGCACCATCGCGGGGGAAATCGGCTCCTCCACCATGCCGCACAAGGTCAACCCCATCGACTTCGAGAACTCCGAAGGCAATCTGGGTCTGGCCAACGCCGTGTTCCAGCATCTGGCGAGCAAGCTGCCTATCTCCCGCTGGCAGCGTGATCTGACCGACTCTACCGTGCTGCGCAACCTGGGTGTGGCAGTGGGTTACTCCCTGATTGCCTATCAGGCGACCCTGAAGGGCATCTCCAAGCTGGAAGCCAACGATGCCGCCATGGCCGCCGATCTGGATGCGAACTGGGAAGTGCTGGCCGAGCCGATCCAGACCGTGATGCGCCGCTACGGTATCGAGAAGCCCTACGAGAAGCTCAAGGAGCTGACCCGTGGTCGCCGCGTCGATGCCGAAGGGATGCGTACCTTTATCGACACCCTGGAGTTGCCGGAAGCGGTCAAGGTCGAGCTGAAGAAGCTGACCCCGGCCAACTACATCGGTGACGCCCAGCGTCTGGTTGATCTGCTGAAGTAAGCCAACCGGTTGTGACGAAGGGGCCCTGTGCACGATACGCCACAGGGCCCCTGTTATTTTCCCTGCCACGGCAGGATCCCGAGTGGCTTTTCCCAAGCCCGCCTTGGGCAAAACCTCTTTGCGAGACACGAGAAACAGCATGTACGAACTCAATCTGGATATCGCTCACTTCCTTGAGCACTACTGGCAGAAGCGCCCGCTCCTTATCAAGGGTGGCTTCAAGGACTTTCAGGATCCCATCAGCCCGGATGAGCTGGCGGGTCTGGCCATGGAAGAGGTGGTCGAGTCCCGCCTCGTCACCCGTTTCGACGGCAAGTGGGATGCTGCCCACGGCCCCTTCGAATCCTACGACCATCTGGGCGAAGAGAACTGGACCATTCTGGTACAGGCTTGCAACCACTGGGCCCCCGAGGTGAACGAGCTGGCCGTGCCGTTCCAGTTCATTCCGGGCTGGCGCTTTGACGATGTGATGGTGAGCTTCTCCACCCCCCATGCGGGTGTCGGCCCCCACATCGACAACTACGACGTGTTCATCACCCAGGGTCTGGGCAAACGCCACTGGCGGGTTGGCGATGCCAAGCCGCTCAACGAGTTTGCCGCCCACGCCGCACTGCTGCACTGCGAGCCGTTCGAGGCGATCATCGACGTCATCATGGAGCCGGGCGACATCCTCTACATTCCGCCCGGATTCCCCCACGAAGGCTACGCCATCGAACCTTCCATGAACTTCTCGGTGGGTTTCCGAGCGCCGGATGCCAAGGCGCTTATCTCCTCCTTTGCCGATCACCTGATCGACAACGAGGTGCGTACCGAGCGTTACGGCGATGCCGATCTCAAGCCCCGCGCCCGTCACGGCGAGATCCAGCCCCACGAGCTGCACCGTCTGCGCGAGCTGATGCAGCAGGCCCTTGATGACGAGACCCTGTTCAAGGAGTGGTTCGGCACCATGATCTCCGAGGCCAAACACGATCTGGACGTCAATCCGGTCGAGCCGGACTATAGCGCCGAGGAGGTTGCCGACCTGCTGACCCAGGGCGAGCCCGCCATCAAGGTACCAGGCCTGCGCACCGTCTGGTTTAGCGGCGAGAGCCAGCAGTGCTTCATCGATGGCGAAGCCTGGACCCTGCAGAGCGAAGACGCGGCAGCCATTTCGCTCTTGTGTGACAAGGACATCATCACTCAGGCCGATATGGTGGAGCTGGCCGATCAGGCTGGTTTCCTGCAACTGCTGACCCGTCTGGTCAACCGTGGTTACTGGTTCTTTAACTGATCCGGCAGTAACCGAAGAATAAAAAGGCGCCTTATGGCGCCTTTTTTGTCACTCAGAGGCGGTTCAATTAACAATCGATGCGCGAAGCTGAACCCACTCTTGATGAACCGACAGGTGGTGATTTATTGAACTAAAATGGATGGGTATCATGCGTCCGTCCCTGTTCACAAGAGAAGCGCCACCATGCAAATCACCTCCCGGCCCATGCCGCTGCCCGATTACGGCAAATATCCCTCCTCTCCCGCTGTCACACCCGAGCAGGTCAGTCAGGCCCGTAACGAAGCACTGGCCAAGAAGGATGACTTGCAGGCACAGAGCGAAGAGAGAGCAACGGCTCGCAGAACCATGGCGGTCTCTTATACGGCTAACCAGCAAGATAAAGCCGTGGTGGAGCGCTACCTGGAGGCCAGCGGTCAGGAGAGCGACAGCAAGTCGGGCCCGAGCACGGCTGATATGTATCAGGCTGCGACTCGCTACCAGCGCCAGCAGAATCTCAGCGACTACATGCAATTCCAGCAGAGCCCGCTCGCCCAGCAGATGGGTGACATGGTGGGCGAAGATAATCGCAAGGGCACCCAGCTCGACATCATTGCCTGAGCCAATTTGCTCGAATTAGCCCGGCAGGGATCAATACAAGATGAAAAAGCCCTCAATGAGGGCTTTTTCGCTATGGCTTGTCGCTGCGACGTCTCGCTATAAATGGGACTCTTCTATCAGTGCGTCCGGCAGCTCGTCGGGGAGTTCATCAAACAGGGGGTGATAGAGCACCTCACCCTGCACACCCGCAAAACCGCGCTCCTGTAGCTCCATCGCCATAAAGCAGTCGGCAGGCACCTCATAGATGCAGTGCAGGCCAAACTCGCTGGCCGGGCGGAAACCGAAACGGCTGTAATAGGCCGGATCCCCGAGTACAACCACCCCTTTCCAGTCCATCTCGAGCGCCGTATCAAGCCCTTCACGGATAAGATCCGAGCCAATCCCCTGGCCTTGCCAGTCGGGATGAACCGCGACCGGCGCCAGACCGAGCCAGGGCCCTTCCATGCCGTTAATGGTGATCGGGCTTAGCATCAGGTGCCCCATGAACTCGTACTCTTCCTCTTCGACCATGGTCACTACGGCAGCACCACATTCGCGCAGGCGGTTGACCAGTTCGGCCTCATCGGAACGACCGAAGGCGGCACTCAGCAGCTCATAAACCGGCAGCATGTCACCGGGGCGCTCGGTTCTCAACATCAGGTATTACTCCTCGTACAGCAGAGCGGGCATTATTCCACACAACGGCTGGTCATTCTGAGTACCTTTGTCCAAAAATGGGAGGGTGCACTCAGGAAAACGAGCGGCAAACTGCTGCTGCAAGGCGGTTAGCGTCGCCGGGGTGACCCTGTTCATCGCCTCGCGGTAGGCCAGCCAGAGGGCGGGAGCCTCCCGCGCCAACCGCTCAAAGGTCAGTTCGGGCGTTTGATGCCAACAGCCATCCAGCTCGTCGACCAGCTCCGGCAGCTCCACCAGCAGCCGTAACTGCTGATAGCGTATCTGCGGCGAGTCACCGTTGCCGCCCAGCGCCTGCGCAATCAATTGGTTGAACCAGTGGAGCCGTGATGCGCGCTCCTCGCGGCTGAGCAGATCGGGCCCTTGACGCTGCAGTGCGGCCAGTTGCAGCAACCACGCCAGCCCCTGTTCATCCCTCTCTTTCAGCAAGACGCCGCCAAGATGGGACAACTGCTCCGGTTCGGCCTGCTCCAGCAGATCGACGGGGTAACAGTGTAGCGCCAGCAACCTCTCAAGATGCGGCGGGCAGTGCAGAAAACAGGGCTTCTCCCCCGCGCCCCTCTCATCCACAAAGAGCGAAATGGCCAGCTTGCCGTTGGTACTCTGCCGATCCAACGTTACAGGATCGCGCAGGATCACCACGGCGATCCGCTCATCAGCAAGCCAGCAGGCAATCTCCTCGGCCAAGGGATTGGGTAAGGAGGGGGCGCGATCCAGTCGCCAGTAACTCACGTCACACGGCTGGCGACCACTGATATGGCGCCGCCCGCGATAGTGCATCCCCACTTTTGCCATCACCCGGCCGGAGGCTAAATTGTCTGGCATATGGCGAGCCGTCAGCGCAGGCAGTTGCAGTTGGTCAAAGGCGAACCCCTTGACCAAGCCAGCGGCCCGAGTAGCCAGACCGCGATTTTGCCAGGGCACGCCCACCCACCAGGCGAGCTCGCCATTCCAGTGCAGGGAGATCACCCCAAGCAACGCCGCACCTTGCTCCTCTGGCAAGGTGATGGCCCAGCTCCAGCCAAGGCCAAGCGCCGCCTTGCGCCAGCTGAGGGCCAGCCAGTCGTGGGCCCCCTCCGGCGGATAGGGATGAGGAATATTAAGGGTGTAGCGGGCCAGCGCCTCGTCGCTGCAGTAGCGCACGATCTCGCGATCATCGTCAGCCTGCAGTGGTCGCAGCTCGACGCCTGATAGCGGATGATCCTCAGCCAGAGTCGGCACCGTCACGCGACGCGCCAGCAGGCGATTGAGCACGGCGCCCAAATCGGCCTCGGGGGTGAGCGGCAAGTCAGCCCCCACAGGGCCAAGGGTGAGCAGTCCCTGCTCCCTGGCGAGGGTCAGCAGCGAGGTGGAGGCACTGATCAGGATCTGGCAGCTGGGATCAACATGAAAATCCGCCAGCAGATCCCCATCGAGCCAAGCAGCCAGTAGGGCCCCCGGGCAGAGCACACCGTCAGGAGGGCTGCTCGCCCAGGGTGCATCGGTTTGATCGAGGGCGGCCGCCGCCTCTTTGCCCAGTAGCAGCTGCCAGCGATGACCTTGCTGCTGCCAGTGCTGCAACAGCGCAGCCCACTGCGGTTGCCACAGACTGGCGTCGATCAGCAATTCCATCAGCTGGCCTGACAGGCCACTGGCAGCGTCAGATGGCGGGGATGGGCTTCGATACGGGCGATCCAGCTACGGATAGCAGGCCACCCCTGCAGGGAGAAGATCCCCTCCTCTGCCACGTGGGTGTAGGCATAAAGGGCGATATCGGCGATGGTCGGCGCATCACCGCACAGGTAGGGGCTCTGTTTCAGCTGCTGCTCCATTACCGCCAGCGCCTTCTCGCCACCGGCTTTCAGCCCGTCGAGACGAGCCTCCTGGGACTCGGGTCGGCCGAGATAGTGAACGATAAAGCGGGCCACCGCGATGTAGGGCTCATGGCTGTACTGCTCGAAGAACATCCATTTGAGCACCTCGGCCTGCTGACGCGGATCGGTTGGCCACAAGGCACTGCCTTGCGCCAGATAGAAGAGGATGGCGTTGGATTCCGCCAGTGCATCGCCTTGGCCAATCTCCAGCACCGGGATCTTGCCGTTGGGGTTCATGGCCAGAAATGCGGGGGTACGGGTATCCCCCGCCTGAATATCCATCTCTACCCACTCAAGGGACAGCTCTAGCCAGCGGGCCAGCAGCCACACCTTGTAACAGTTGCCGGAACGCAGATCACCATACAGACGCATACACACTCCTTGTGAAAACAGATTTGAACAGCGCGCTCAGGGAGCCAGACGCTCGATATGCCAGCCATCCCCGTCGCGGGTGTAGTAGAAGCGGTCGTGCAGCCGGTGCTCGCCCCCCTGCCAGAACTCCACCGTCTCGATCACCACTCTGAATCCGCCCCAGAAGCTCGGCAGCGGCACTTCGCCATTGGCAAACTTCTGCTTGAGCTCGAGGAACTTGGCCTCCAGCACGCCGCGGGCCGAGATGCGGGTCGACTGCTTGGAGACCCAGGCAGCGATCTGGCTATCCTTGGGACGGCTGTGGAAATACTTCATCACCTCGAAAGTGCTCATCTTCTCCACCCGACCGGTCACATGCACCTGTCTGTCCAGCGTGTGCCAGGGGAAGAGCAGGCTGATACGAGGATTGCCTTCCAGCTGCTGCGCCTTGCGGCTGCCCATGTTGGTGTAAAAAACCATCCCCTGGGCGTCATAGTGCTTGAGCAGCACGGTGCGCTGCCAGGGCTGACCATCGGCATCCACCGTCGCTACCACCATGGCGGTAGGATCGGTCAGTTTGGCCTCACAAGCCTGCGCCAACCACTTCTCGAACAGCGCCAGCGGCTCGGCCGGCAGATCGGCCCGGTGCAGCCCACCACGGGTATACTCACGGCGCAGATCAGCAACATCCATCATCTTGATTTTCCTTCAAATAAATAATGGTTCCACGACCATCAAGAGAGTGACGCAGGCATTGTGCGCTCGATAAAGCGACCTTGTAAACCATACAAAAAAAGCGAAGAGGCTAACGCCTCTTCGCTTGGTTTATCAATTTACCAAAGATGGGTAATCTCATCCTTGGGGTATCTGGTTTAGTAGCTCATGGTCTCACGACGACGCAGCAGCGCAGCGATACCAAGGCCCAGCAGCGCGAACAGACCGGTCGAACCGCCGCCACCACCGCCGCCATTGCTTTCAGGCTGGGGAGCTGGTGTATCACTGCTCTTGGTCGCCAGCTTTGGCGTAATGGCATAGAAGATATTGTCGCTACAGGCCAGCTTGAGGCGAACAGCGCTGCCAGCATTGGCCGGAATGGTTACCTCATGAGCGCCATTGTTGCTAACGCCATTGACCTGCGGCTGCCAACTCTTGCCTTCATCGTTGCTATAACTGATATCGACCCGCTGGCAGTTGATGCGGCCACCGTCGGTTCCAGCTACTTGCCAATTCACTGTGGTCGGGCTACCAACCAGAATACGCTGGTCAGGGGCTGGCAATATCTTGAAGGTTTGTGAACCTGTATCGACCACCTCGACCGAGGTCTCACCATAGGCACCACCGCCTTTGCCATCACGGGCGACCAGACGGAAGTTAAGGGTGCGCGGCACATTGACCCAAACATCACCTTTCTCAGCTTCCCCTTTTAACTGGGTGGCCAGCGAAGGAAAGTGGCGAACCGGGGATGTCGTCGGCGCGGCGTAACGATAAAGGGGACCGGTAGCAAGGAACCCGGAGCTCAATTGATGGCCACTCGTCGTTGCATCATCACTCAGGTCAACCTGCTCCCAAGTGTAAACAAGTGCATCACCATCAGGGTCACTGCCCTTACCACTCAGGCTAAATGCCACACCTTTAGGGATCACATGCACTGGCGGCACTTCGGTAATTTCCGGCTCCAAATTGTCCCCATTCTGTCTCGGAATAGAGGAGCCACAACGCGATGCGATAATCGGTGCAAGAATCGCGGCGTCCTTGATTTCGATCTCCCCTTTCTGCGCTTTGGCTTCTCTCGCGATGATATGCTGCAGCATCTGCTCAATCGACTTGCTATGAAAATAAGCCTCGCTGTTGAGATGTACGTTTTGCTCCCCCATCAAACCCGCATAACCCATTATGGAACTACCACTGCCTGGCTCCCATGCCATAGAGGGCTCTCTTTGTGTCCCATTTGCATTGTAGGTATGATTGGCGCCAAATTGATGGCCAATTTCATGCGCAACGAAGTCAATAAAAAATGCATCACCAACAGGATTTATATTTCCTGTAACAGCTTGAGACCTAGATGAATAAAAATATCCTATGTCATCACATAATGACCCAACTCTCGCCGAACCTGCATCTTTACCCGCGGTCAATACATGGCCAAGGTCGAAATAACCAATCTCTCTACTAATCAGTTTCTCTCTCTGAACTCTAGCATTTATAATGGGTATCTCTTGTTTCACCTGGATATCTGCCATTCACAAAAGGATCGTCAGCAAGATTTTCGAATATAATATTGTGATTTCCCTCTGCCAATACGAAACGAACACCCAAGTCCCTTTCATACACCTCATTTAAACGGTTAACCAATACAGCCAGTGAATCCAAGGCTTGCGCCTTGCCGCCAAAGAACTTGGTATATGCACCAGTGGTAGAGAATGCAATGCTGTACTGGGTAAGCGCTGCCTTGCTATAACTAGCCTCGTTACGAGCCGCTTCAGTATTATTTTCTAGATTTTTTTCAGCTCGGACTTGTCAATGATCTCATTGATATTCTTGCCACTCATTGAATGTGCATCTTTTTTGTAATAGACAGCGTAGGTACCGTTGCGCTGAATATCGACAAACACCTGCTCTCCAGCATGCATAAACATGCCGTTAAAACCGCGTGGAGAAATATTAAAGCGACCGGTATTGCTGGCGGTGCCCACTTCATGTCCTTTATAAGTCATGATATCTGGGTATTTTGCTGCCAGCGCAGGCGGTAATACGGAATAGGCTTCCAATTCATATTGCACCATCTTGCCATCAGGCAATGGTAGCGCAATCACGGTTTGGCCCAAGCGCAGATTTTCTAAAAAATCTGGTTCTACCTCAAAGATATTGTATGCGCGAGCCCTTACAGGTTCATCGGCCTGCTTGCTGCGTTTTTCGATCATATGCCATGGGGATGCCAGCGCGATATTGGCTGACATTGCGATGACAACTGAGATTGCATTTATTGTGAACTTCATCATTATTAATCACCTGACTGAACAGCCGGCGAGAATAACGTGACACAAATCACAATTCAACTTTTTCAATAAAAATTAAATTAATTTTATTTCATTTAAAATCATAAAGTTAGTGAGTTATAGTTTATAAACAGCTCATTTTGTTAGCATTTTCAGCAGTTCTTTTTAATAGAGTTAAAACTCCAAAAAAAGTATATGGGGGCTCATATGTGAGTCATCGAATCATTCCCCTGAGGCTATCACTATGTTTGGAATATTAGAGTTATAACTCCAATCATGCCGATTTACACGCCGTTGTTGAACAGCCACTACGGCCTTGAGATCGCCTCCGGCATGCACCCTTCCAGCATCTGTCGGTTATATCGGGTGGCATAGTCAATCCGCTGCTCAAACTCCGACTCCTTACCCATCTCAATCACATCACCGAACCCTTTCAGATAACGGACTCCGCACCGGGTTCTCGCTTCTGCTTGCAATGACTCCACAACCCCCGGGGCCATACCGCCTCGTCCGCCACGCACAATGAGCCGATAATCCTGAGCGGCAAGACTCTCCTCTATTGTCTCGGTCAGAGAGACGGCCACAACCAGCCCTGTGCATATATGCAAAAGCAGCAAACTGGCGACTAGCCGTAATATCTGCGCCATCCGGCTGCCCCTCCTATCAGGAGGATCACGATAAGACTCACAGCTCCACCGCCACCGCCACCACCCGCATTGTTGTCTGTAATGACAGTTGCACTTTCCGTAGTGGCAGACGCATTACCTCTTATCCCATTGATAGAGAAAAAAATATTATTGCTGCATGCCAGCTTCAGCCTGGCCGTGCTGGTCAACGGTGCAGGCAACACCACACTGGCCGAACCGTTATTGGCAAGCCCGCTTGCCAGCGTAGTCCAAGTAGAACCACCATTCTGTGTCAGTGCCAAATCCACGCTGGGACAATTGATAGGAGTCTGATCGGTCCCGGCAACATTCCATGTCACTAGCTGAGTGCTACCCGCCACCATGGCGCCGATCTGCGGAGCTGTGATGGCAAATGCCGCGCCGGTATTGATCACCTGAACCACCATTTCATCACTGCTCACCGCCCCCTGACCATCACGTACGGTAAGGCGGAACTGGAGATTGCGATTGGTCGCAGGCCACGCCTCTCCTTTGGCCAAGACACCCGATATCAGAGAGCTCATGGCGGGCAATGTTCTACGGGGATCCGATGTTGGTGAAACAAAGCGAAACAGCGGGCGGGTTCCATCATCCACCATGGTTGCCACGCTGTAGGATGCATTGCCAAGATCAACCTGCTCCCAGGTGTAACTGAGGGGATGACCATCCAGATCCAGCGCACTACCGACAAGAGTGAAAGGCGTATTGGCGGGGATCACCCTATCGCCCCCCGCATCCACAACCGGCGCGTTATTGGCAAGCGCCAGGTCGGTGCCGCAGGAGGGCAGAGAGGCCATCAGAGCCCGCATCTGCTCGATCGACTTGCTGTGAAAAAAAGGTGTGCTGTTAACCTGCAGATTCTCCTCACCACAGATCCCGGCATAGGCCATGATGGTCGAGCCACTGCCCGGTTCCCAAGCTGAGCTAGCCTTGCGACCTGTTGCACAACTGTCGGCCATGCCATTGAAGGAGTGCTCGGCCCCCAGCTGGTGCCCCAATTCGTGAGCCACATAATCAATAAAGAATGCATCACCGATAGGCTGTGAGCCTCCGGTCATGCCCCGTGAACGGCTGAAAGGGTTGCATAAAGATCTCAGGGTCGCCAGCAGATGGCCCAGATCAAAAGAAGGATTGAGCAACCCCCCCTGTTGGGTCTGGTTGATGGCGATATCCTGGGTCGAGTTGGTGAAAGGATCAGTCGCAGGATCGGTGAAAATCACATTATCCGTATCAGCTGCAAGCTGAAACTCGGCCCCCACATCACGGCGATAGACTTCATTGACCCGATTAAGCAGTGTTGCAATGGCCGAGAGTGCTGCAACCTTGGTACCACCGTGATACTGGGTATATTCCCCGGTTGCCGAGATGGCGATAGTGTAGCGCTTGCGCAAATTGCCATCGACAAGCACAGCTCGCTCACGCTCGATACCATGAGGATCAATCACCTGATCCACATCCTGTCGCCGCCAGGCATCTTGCTGTTCATAAACGGCATAAGAGAAACCGTCCTGAAGCGGATCGACATAAAAGGTACGCCCCTGATGGGTAAACATACCGTGAAAACCATGTATGGTGACATCAAATCGGCCTGTATCCGCCGCCCGATCGATAGCCTTCCCACTGTAAGTATTGATAGAAGGGTAGCGCTGGACCAAAGGCTCCGGGAGCAAGGCATTGGGATGAACATCAAACTGCACCGTAGTGCCATCCGGCAATGGCAAGGTCAATACACTGGCGAGATGCCCGGGTTCAAAAGGCTTGTCAGGAACCACCACTCTGACCTTTTCAGCTCGCACATCATAGATCCCTCCCCTTTCCAAGTTTTCATCCATGAAGGTCCACTGTGGTTCTGCTGCAACCTGAACAGACAAACTGGTGATAATCACCGCAATGCCATGCTTCATAGAGCCTCCTTGCCCTACCTTGGTGACAACAAGTATGGTGCAGCGTCAATTGACGATCTGCGTGACAGACAGAAAAGAAAATTCGCACAAAACTTCTGTCACGCTGAAAAATCGTGCTGCACCCGCGCTCCCCATCTCAGGCAATACAGACTGGCCCCATTCAACAACGGAAAAAGTGAAGGCGCCATTGGCGCCTTCACGGATAGATAGGGGGATGAATATCCCCTCCATTTGGATTGGTTCGTTGGTGTATTACTGCTTGCCAGCGCCCGATGCTATTGAGCAATGAATCACCATACGCTGGTTATACTCGCTGGCGTAAGCGCTCAACTTGGCATGTATCTCTTGCTGACCGGGCCTTATCACATCGCCCAATCCATCCAGATAACGCTTGCCACAGCGCGCCTTGGCCTCTGCCTGCTGCTCGGCTGCAATACCGGGGGCGAACTCTCCCCGCCCAGCTATCACTATCAGGCGGTAATCCTGCCTGGCGAGGTTTGCACTCAGCTCCTGTTCCAGCGTGCTGGCATCGGCCTGACAACCGCCGAGCATGACAAGCAGCAACAGAGGGACTCCCTTCATGTACGCCTCCGTTGCCAGCCGAGCAGCGCCAGAGCCAGCGTCCACAATCCGAGCGCCCCGCCGCCACCTGAAGTCGAGCCACCTTGCACCAGAGGCAATTTGAGGGGACTGATGGCAAAGAAGATATTGTCGCTGCATGCCACTTTCAGCCTGACGCTGCTGGTGAGATCGGCAGGCAACGTTACCGTTGCTGCGCCGTTATTGGGTTGTCCGGCGGCGAGCATTGTCCAGCTTACGCCCTCATCCTGGGTCACCGAGATATCCACCTTGCTGCAACTGATCGGCGCCACAGTTGTGCCCGCCACATCCCATGCCACTGCCTGACTGGCCCCCGGAGTGAGAGTCACCCCGTAAAACGGGTTGGTGATGCGAAATGCCGCACCGGTATTGATCACTTGCACTTTCATGTCATCACTGGCAACGCCACCCTGACCATCACGCACCGTCAGTCTGAAATTGAGATCCCGGTTGGTAGTCGGCCAGGCCTCTCCTTTGGCAAGCGTGCCGGAGAGCAGGGATGGCAAACTCGGCAGGATCCGCTCCGACGATGCCGTGGGAGAGACAAAACGAAACAGCGGCCGGGAGCCATCGTCAATCATGGTGGCGGCACTGCTCGATTCAGTACCCAGATCGATCTGCTCCCAGTTGTAGAGCAGAGAATCATTATCCAGATCTCCACCAGCCCCTTTTAACATAAAGGCCGTATTGGCAGGGATCACATAGTCCCCCCCTGCTGCTGCCTGCGGGGCATTATTGCTCAACGCGAGTGTGGTTCCACAAGTCGATACGGTCTCCATGTGCGCACGCATCTGCTCGATGGACTTGCTATGAAAATAGGGGTCGCTGTGAGTCTGGATATTCTCATCACCACAAATACCGGCATAGGCCATGATGGAGCTGCCACTACCTGGCTCATAGGCTTGATTGGCAACCCGGGTACCTGCACCGCAACTCCCGGTAGTGCCGTTGAAGGTATGATCGGCACCAAACTGGTGGCCAATTTCATGAGCCACATAGTCAACGAAGAAGGCATCTCCTACCGGTGTGGGTGAACCCGACATCCCGCCCGATTTATCGTTGGTACAAAGCACTGCCAAACCGGCCAGACCACCGCTACCGGTATTGAGTACATGGCCGATATCAAAGTTGCCAAGCTGCATATTGGTAAAGTAATAAGCCTGTACCCCGATATTGGTCTGCGCATCCGAATTATCATTGGCAAACAAGTCGCTGGCCGGATCGGTAAAGATCAGGTTGTCATTGCCACTGGCCAGCACGAATTCGGCGCCCACATCCCTTTGATAGACCTGATTGACGCGGTTGAGCAAGGTCGCAATCGCCGCCATGGTAAGCGCTTTGGAGCCACCGTGGTATTGGGTAAATTCTCCTGTCGCCGAAATGGCAATGACGTAGCGCTTGCGAACATTGCCATCCACTTGCACCTTGCGCACCAGTTTGCTGAGCTTGGGCCCTATCACCTCATCTGCAGCCTCTTCCAATCGACTATGGGCATCCTGCTGGTAATAGATGGCGTAACCTTCGGCATTGCGCAGCGGATCGACAAACACCAACCTGCCCTGATGGCTGAACATGGCGTGGAAACCTTGCGGCCCCAGATCGAAGCGTCCTGTCTCTATCGGATGCGCCAGGTTGTGCCCCTTGAAGGTGCGGATCTGCGGATACTTGGCGGCAAGATCTGCAGGCAGCAAGTCGTAGGCTTCCAGAGCAAAGGTGACCTCCCCCCCATCGGGCAGCGGCAGGGTCAGCTCACTCGCCCCGGCTTGCAGCCCGGCAAACAAAATAGTCGAGCGGCACCTTGGCCACCCGAAACTGATTGGCCCGCACCTCATAACCTTGCTCCGCCGTCGCTCTGGCGGCTACTGTGCTCCACTCGCTGGCCATCAGGCTGGTTGACCCCAACAAACTGGCCACCAACAAGGCCAACGAACACTTACTGGTCACATGCATCTTTGTCATCCTTGTAGTCATGCACTTTTTTGAACCATTACCGGCATCATTATCCCGCCGAATCAAAAAGCCCGGCGCCACTGTTTCAGCCACTCACCCATGGGGAGTGTTGCGCCAACCCCGTCTAACCCCTATCATTGCGCGGATTTGTCAATTTTAGAACTGCTCCTCTTCACAAAGGTGCGGTTCATCTTTATCTGGCCAAGGTTAATCTCATGCTCAAATCCCCACTGTTGCCCCGTTTCGGGGATCTGGTCGTTGCCATTGTTGACGATGTGCTCGGTCAGGGTCTTACCCTCGACCGCGCTTATGCCCGTCACTTCTCCGGCATCGAACTCAAACCGCAAGAACAGGCAAGGATTGCCTTGGTCACCGGCGACCTGCTGCGCCGTCTCAGCCTCTATTGCTTCCTCACCGGCATTCAGGTGCGTCAGGCCGAAAAGAATGTCTGGCCGCTGCTGCACAGCTGGCACGCCTTCCACAAAATTGCCCAGCCCAACCACCCGACCCTGGATCGCTTCAATGAAGAAGCATTCCGCCGCCGTCTGACCGAGGCGAAGAAGAACCCGGTATTGATGGATGGTTGCCCGAGCTGGTTGGAGAAACTGGGTAGCGAGCAGCTGGGTGAAGCCTGGCCTGCCGAGCGTGCCGCCCTGGCCTGGATGCCCAAGCGTTACCTGCGGGTCAACACCCTCAAGTGCACCCGTGATGAGCTGCAGGCCATGCTGGCCAAAGAGCAGGTCACCACCATTCCGGTTGAAGGTGTGGAGACTGCCCTGCAGGTCACCTCCGACGCAGCCCTGTTCCGCACCAAGGCCTTTGCCGATGGTTGCTTCGAACAGCAGGACGCAGGCTCCCAGCTGGTTGCTGCTGCGCTGGAAGTTGCCCCAGGCATGCGCGTTATCGACGCCTGCGCCGGTGCCGGTGGCAAGACCCTGCACATCGCCGCCATGATGCAGGGCAAAGGCCGTCTGCTGGCAATGGATGTGGAAGAGTGGAAGCTGGAGAACCTCAAGCAACGCGCTCGTCGCGCCGGTGCCCACAACGTGGAGACCCGGGTCATCACCAGCAGCAAGACCGTCAAGCGCCTCAAAGAGAGCGCCGACCGCGTACTGCTTGACGTGCCCTGCTCCGGTCTTGGCGTACTCAAGCGCAATCCGGATGCCAAGTGGCGTGATACCGCCGAGCGTCTGCCGGTGCTGGTCGCGCTGCAAGAAGAGATCCTGCAGCGTTACAGCCAGATGGTGAAAGTCGGCGGCCTGCTGGTCTATGCAACCTGCTCCATCCTGCCCGAGGAGAACCGCCAGCAGGTGGACAAGTTCCTCGCCGCCAACGAGCACTTCCGTCTGCGTGACGATCACACCGTGAGCCCCTCCGAGACCGGCTTCGACGGCTTCTACATGGCTCGTATCGAACGGATCGCCTGATCCAGAATGACCTGATCCTTGCGCTCTTATCGCGCACGGCGGGTTCGATGAAAAAAGAGCGGCCGCCCTCGGGCTGCCGCTCTTTTTATTGATAAGGATCGCCGCGTCAGGACTCCAGCGCAGCAATCGCCTCTATCTCGATCTTCACATCCTTCGGTAACCGAGCCACTTCTACGCAGGAGCGAGCCGGATACATGGCATCGTGCTCGGTGAAGAAGTCGTTGTAGACCTGATTCACCGTAGCAAAGTCGTTCAGATCCGAGACAAACACCGTGGTCTTGAAGATGTTGCGCACCTCGCCGCCTGCCGCCTCGACAATCGCCTGTACGTTTTGCAGGGAGCGCAGGGTCTGCGCTTCGATCCCCTCCGCAACGTCGCCGCTCACCGGGTCCAGCGGGATCTGACCGGAGGTGTATAGGATGTTGCCAATCCGGGTGGCCTGCACATAGGGGCCGATGGCACCCGGTGCCGCCTTGGTAGTGATAACCTGTCGCATCTGTTACTTCCTCGTGCTGACAAACAAAAAGTAGGCCCGGAGCAAGCCTGCTCACCCCGGGCATGAGAGTTACATCATGTTGGTGAAGGTTCTGGAGATGACGTCCTGCTGCTGCTCGCGGGTCAGGGCGTTGAAGCGCACCGCATAACCGGAGACCCGGATGGTCAGGCTGGGGTACTTGTCCGGATTGTCGATGGCATCCAGCAGCATCTCGCGGTTCATCACGTTGACGTTGAGGTGCTGACCCCCTTCCACATCCCGCTCATGATGGAAGTAGCCATCCATCAGCCCCACCAGATTGCTCTCGCGATTGGCCGGCTCCTTGCCGAGCGCCCCCGGCACGATGGAGAAGGTGTAGGAGATCCCGTCCTTGGCGTATTTGAACGGCAGCTTGGCTACCGAGGCGAGTGAAGCAACCGCCCCCTTGCGATCCCGACCGTGCATCGGGTTGGCCCCCGGTGCAAACGGGGTACCGGCGCGGCGGCCATCCGGGGTGTTGCCGGTCTTCTGACCATACACCACGTTGGAGGTGATGGTCAGGATCGACTGGGTCGGCACCGCATTGCGGTAGGTCGGCAGCGCCTGGATCTTCTTCATGAAGCGCTCGACCAAATCGCAGGCGATGGAGTCGGCCCGCTCGTCATTGTTGCCGTACTGGGGATACACCCCCTCAATCACGAAATCGACCGCCAGCCCGTCAGCATCGCGCACCGGCTTGACCCGAGCGTACTTGATGGCCGCCAGCGAATCGACCGCCACCGACAGACCGGCAATGCCGCAGGCCATGGTGCGATAGACGTCGCGATCGTGCAGCGCCATCAGGGAAGCCTCGTAGCTGTACTTTTCGTGCATGTAGTGAATAAGGTTGAGCGCGCTGATGTACTGCACCGCCAGCCAGTCCATAAAGCTGTCGAGGCTCGCCATGACAGTGTCGTAATCCAGCACCTCGTCCATGATGGGCGCCACTTTCGGACCAACCTGGATCTTCAGCTTCTCGTCCACGCCACCGTTGATGCAATAGAGCAGGGTCTTGGCTAGGTTGGCGCGTGCACCGAAGAACTGCATCTGCTTGCCGATCACCATGGGGCTCACGCAGCAGGCGATGGCGTAGTCATCGCTCTCGAAGTCGGTGCGCATCAGGTCATCGTTTTCATACTGCAGGGATGAGGTATCGATGGAGATGCGGGCCGCATAGGTCTTGAAGGCCCGCGGCAATCCTTCCGCCCAAAGGATGGTGAGGTTGGGCTCGGGCGCCGGCCCCATGGTCTTGAGGGTGTGGAGGTAACGGAAGGAGCTCTTGGTCACCAGGGTGCGACCATCCAGCCCCATGCCGCCGATCACCTCGGTCGCCCAAATAGGATCGCCGGAGAAGAGGGTGTCAAACTCGGGGGTGCGCAGGAAACGCACCATGCGGATCTTCATGATGAAGTGATCGACCAGCTCCTGGGCATCCTGCTCGCTGATAAGCCCCGCCTTCAGATCCCGCTCGATATAGATGTCGAGGAAGGTGGCGGTACGACCGAGGGACATGGCCCCGCCATTTTGCGACTTCACCGCCGCCAGATAGGCAAAGTAGAGCCACTGGACTGCCTGCTGGGCAGTGCGTGCTGGCCCTGAGATATCGAAGCCGTAGTTGGCAGCCATCTGCTTGATCTGCACCAGTGCCCGCTTGTGCTCTGCCAGCTCCTCGCGCTGACGGATCACCTGCTCCAGCTGCTCTCCCCGCTCAAGCGCCGGTTGCAGATCGGCAAACTGCAGCTCCCGCTCACGGATTAGATAATCTATGCCATAAAGCGCGACCCGACGATAATCTCCGATAATGCGACCACGACCGTAACCATCCGGCAAACCGGTCAATACCCCTGACTTTCGGCAGCGCAACATCTCGGGAGAGTAGACGTCGAACACTCCCTGATTATGGGTTTTGCGCAATTCGCTGAAAGTATATTCAAAATCGGGATCCATCTCCCGGCCATATGCTTCAAAAGAACTGCGGATCATATTTACGCCGCCAAACGGGTGCAGCGCTCTTTTAAGGGGCTTGTCGGTTTGCAGGCCAACGATTTTTTCCAGCCCCTGCTCGATATAGCCCGGCCCGTGGGCGGTGACTGTGGTGGCAATATTGGTATCAAAATCAACGGGCGCGTGGGTGGCATTCTCGAGGCGGATCCCCTCCATCACCTTATTCCACAAAGTGGTGGTCGCTTCGGTCGAATCTGCTAAAAACTGTTCGTCACCTTCATAGGGGGTGTAGTTCTGCTGGATAAAATCACGGACGTTGATCTCGTGCTTCCAGTTTTCACCGACAAACCCTTGCCATGCCTGACGGAATTTATCCTGATCCAATTGCATATCAACTTTCATCAAATAAACCTCATTCACTACTCATGACACTACAGTGGAAGATGTCAGACGCACTCGGCCTGACGAACCTGCTGCCCCAGACGAATGGCATCCAGCGCGATCATTTTCTCTTCATTGGTGGGAATAACCGCCGCCAGAACCATGGACTCTGCCGCCGAAATAACCCGACAACCCTCGCTATTGGGACGCTGGTTAAACGGCTCGCTGATCGCTACGCCAAATACCTGAAGCCGTTCGCATACCAGCTTTCTGATAAAGGCCGAGTTCTCGCCGATCCCACCGGTGAAAATAACGGCATCCAGCCGGCGCAATGAGGTGGCATGACCGCCGATATGGCGGGCAATACGATGGACAAAAGCGTGAATGGCCAATTTTGCCCCGGGATGTCCTTCGTGATAGGCAGCTTCCAATACCCGCATATCCGAGGAGAGCCCCGAAATACCCAGCAGGCCGGACTGCTTGTTCAATACCCGCTCGATATCCTCGATGGATTGACCCGTCTTGCTGGCGATATAGGCCAGCGCACCAAAGTCGATATCACCGCTGCGACTGCCCATGATCAGCCCCTCGAGCGGGGTCATCCCCATCGAGGTATCGACGCTCTTGCCATCCTGCACCGCGCAAATAGAGGCGCCATTGCCCAGATGGGCGATGATCAGACCGGCATGCAGCGCATCCAGCCCCATAAATACGCAGGCCTGCTCGGCCACATAGCGATGGGAGGTGCCATGGAAGCCATAGCGGCGCACGCCGTAATCCTGCAAATATTGGTAAGGCAGCCCATAGATATAGGCTTCCGGCTTCAGGGTCTGGTGAAAGCCGGTATCAAATACCGCAATCTGGGGCTGGTCGGGAAATAGCTGGCGGGCGGCCATCACGCCGCTCAGATTGGCGTGGTTGTGCAGGGGAGCCAAGGGTGACACCTGCTTTATTTTGGCCAATACATGTTCATCAATGATCACGGCTTCGCTAAATTCACTACCACCATGCGCAATCCGATGACCAATCGGCACAATGGCATCCAGAAGATCCCGTTTTTTCAATTCAGCTGCAATGGCAGCCAATGCACAGGTGTGGTTATTTTCAGCTAATGACATTGCGGGCTCTTTACCCACTTGCAATTGTGGATGGGCCGTCTCAATACCATCCGCCATACCGGATATCACCACCTCACAGGATTGACTCTCCAGTACCGAGAATTTGACCGACGAAGAGCCGCAATTGATAACCAGAACCAACGAATCAAACTTCATTACATCGCCTCGATATTTATGATGTCGAGTCACTGCAGTCAGAGCATCTTTACCACTGAGTGTGGTGGCCAAATCACGGATAGCCTTACCCTGGGCCCACATAATTGGGCCAACCAAGAACAGGTTATTGCGCACTTCTGACTGCGCCATGCAGACCCCGCCAGGGGGCCTGAATGGCTGATGACTTGCAGAAAAGGTTTTCAGAACAGCTTGGAAACTATATTCAGGATGGTCAGCACACCGATGATGGTGACAAACAGGTTGCTGGCCTGACCTTTATATTTTGCAAGTGCCGGTGTCTTGCTCACCGCATACATCGGCAGCAGACAGAGCAGGGAAGCGATGATTGGCGCCCCCATTGCCTCAATCAGGTCGAGGATGTTGGGGTTCACATAAGCAACCAGCCAGGTGGAGCCCATGATGAACAACATACTGACCATGTTGAGTTTTTTACTGGAAACCTTGCTCTTGTCGCCCTGATAGCCAAAGCGGAGGATAAGGCCATTCAACCCTTCCAGCGTCCCCAGATAGTGACCGAAGAAGGATTTGAAGATAGCAACCAGAGCGATAATGGACGCCGCATACTCCAGGGTGGTGGCAAACGCAGACTTGCTGCCCGTCATTGAGGAGAAGTGGTTGGCCAGATAGGAGAGCACCGGAATATTCTGGGCTTTGGCTTCCGCCATATTTTGCGGTGACAGGGTAAAGAGGCAGCTGAAGGCAAAGAACATCACCACGGCCACCATCAGCATGCTGGCACCGGAGATAATCTTCGAGCAGCGCTTCTCGGTAAAATCACGCCCGAACTCCTGCTCATACTCTTCCCGTTTGGAGACAATGAAAGAAGAGACAATCGGCGAGAAGTTGAAGGAGAAGACCATGATGGAGATCCCCAGCCAGACGGTAACCAGAATACCATCGTGACCAAACATCGATATCTCGCTCAGATTGACCTGATCAAAGACGGCACTGTTCCAGTACGGGACGAGGGAGAGAGAGATAACGATCAGACTGGCAATAAAGGGAAAGACCAGATAGCTCATCACCTTGACCATCAGATCTTTACCGAAGTAGATCACGAATGCCATCAACATCAACAATGCCAGTGCAACCACACCTCGATTAAGCGGAACCAACTGTAGTTGATGCTCCCAAAATGCCATAAAGGTATTGGTGATCGTCACGCCATATATCCACAGCAGTGGGCAGATGGCAAAGAAATAGAGGAAGGTAATTACCACTCCACCCATCTTGCCAAAATGTTCTTCAACGGTCTCGGTAATATTTGCCGATGGATTACTGCCAGAAAGACATAATCTGGCCAACGCCCTGTGGCAATAAAATGCAATGGGGTAAGCCAACACCAGCATGATTAATATTGGGATCAGGCCACCATATCCGGCCCGGATTGGAAAGAACAAGACCCCCGCCCCGATAGCAGTACCGAACAGACCTAATCCCCATGTGGTATCCGATTTACGCCATGCACGCGTATTCTCTTTACTGCCGGTGACAACACTGTCTAATATCATGACTGCATTCCTTACAGGCTAAATTGACGAATATTGTTCTGTTCGATAATTTCGGCGATCCGGGTCAGATCAATATTGCCCCCCGAAATAATGCTGACGGTCTTTTTACCTTCGACATAATGTTTCAGCTTGCCACTGAGCAGCGCTGCCGAGGCCAGAGCTCCCGCCCCTTCAGTAATCACCTTGTTGCGCTGAATAAGGTCAACCATGCTATGACGAATATCATCCTCGGTGACCAGTACAATATCATCCACCAATTGTTTGACGATTTCGAAGGTCAGTGAACCGGGTCTTGCCACATCACAGCCATCGGCCAGCGTGCTGCTGGTTCTGTGATTGGTCATGGTACCGGCATAGAAAGAGGCCGCCATACCGTGCACATTCTCGGATTGCACACCAATCACCTTGATGGTCGGATTAATAGATTTGATAGCCATGGCAACACCGGCAATCAAACCACCGCCACCGATCGGCACTATGATGTTATCGACATCATACAAATCTTCGATAATTTCCAGGCCAATGGTGCCCTGGCCGGCAATCACTTTTGCATCGTCGAAGGGGGGGATAAATACCCGACCTTCCATCTCCACGATTTCGCTGACTTTGGCAATGGTGTCATTGAAGCTATTTCCATGGAGGATCACTTTGGCTGAATAGTCACTGGTTGCAGCAATTTTTGATTTGGGGGCACAGCAAGGCATGACCACCTTGGCATCAATTCCCAGCATAGCACTGGAGAGTGATACACCTTGGGCATGATTGCCCGCCGAGCAGGCGACAACTCCTTTTTGTCGGTCTTCCAGACTTAATGAACTGAGTTTGTTGAAGGCACCACGAATTTTAAAAGAGCCTGTACGTTGCATGTTTTCAAGCTTGAGATAAACCTCGCCATGGCAACGTTCGCTGATGTAGTTAGAGGGTAGTTGCGCGGTCTTGTATATATGATTGGTCAGTCTTTTTTTGGCTTCAGTAATATCATGAAGACCAATGGGCAGATTGCTATACATCTTCATCGCAAATCTCTTTTTATTTATTAATTTGTAGGGTTTTATTTCACAGGGCGAAGCGATACTAGGTTCTATCACTTGCAATTAATGTGAGCATAAACACAAAAAAATCTACAAAGAGACCGCGTTACGGTGAAATTATCAAAAAATGTGATGGCAGCAACACTTGAATCCAAATGGATTAAAAAAAGTAATCAGATATTAGCAAAGAATATAATTAACAACTCCAAAACAAAGCCGTAAAGATTAGATTTTTCAGGGCAATTGCGTTGCTTTTTGCAACCGGCAATCAGTTGCTTGCCTGCCAGAACCGGGACAATAAAAAAGGCTATGTCCCAATTACGTGTTGAAAGGCTAAGCTTGAAGTAGGCCATCACCTTGAGGTCTACCATCATGGATACCCCAGC
>NZ_JBSTYP010000015.1:0-90150 GCF_054052405.1 Aeromonas aquatilis
GGAGCGTTACGGGAGGGGCGTGAATATCAAAGCATGTTTGCATGAGGCGCTGGGGCACCCCATGCAACACGTAATTGGGACATAGCCTTAAATATTTGCGGATCAGCGCTTCACTGAGCCCCACCTTGCGGGCAAACGCGCTCACGCTCATCTCCCCGATCAGGCTCTGCAAGCGCTCGGCAAATCCTTCCATCCAACTCTCTCTCCTACTCTGCGATCAGAACCAAAGTTCGAATCATGCCACTGCCCATTATTGCTTTGCCAGCCACATGGGGCCAAGATGCCCGCAGTCATCTATGTTGCACATCGTTTTCGCATCGCGTTTCTCAAGGAGTCAACCATGTCTGTATCCCGTGTCGCCCTGCATCCGCAAGGCCCCACCTTCTCTCGCCTCATCATGGGTTACTGGCACCTGATGGAGTGGCAGCTCTCTCCGGCCGCTCTGCTCGATCTGATGAAATATCATCTGGATCTGGGGATCACCACCATCGATCACGCCGATATCTATGGTGGCTACCAGTGCGAAGAGGCCTTTGGTCACGCCCTACGCCTCGAGCCTTCCCTGCGCAGCCGGATGGAGATCGTCAGCAAGTGCGGTATCGCCCTCACCGCCAAGCCGGAGCATGCTCTCAACCACTACAACACCGGCAAGGACCATATCATCGCCAGCGCCGAGGCCTCGCTGCGCAAGCTCGGCACCGACCATCTGGACCTGCTGCTGATCCACCGCCCGGATCCCCTGATGAACGCCGATGAAGTGGCCGACGCCTTTATCACCCTGAAACAGGCGGGCAAGATCAAGCACGCCGGGGTATCCAACTTCACCGCCCGTCAGTTCGAGTTGCTGCAATCGCGCCTCCCCTTCCCGCTGGTCACCAACCAGCTGGAGATCTCGCCGCTTCATCAGGAAGGGACCCTCGATGGTACCCTGGATCAGTGCCAGCAGCTTGGCATCAAGCCGATGGCCTGGTCATGCCTCGGCGGCGGCCGACTGTTCAGCGATGACGCCTATGCCCCGCTGCGTGCCGAACTGGAGCAGATCCGTCAGGAAGTGGGCGCCCAGACTATCGAGCAGGTGGTCTACGCCTGGGTGATGATGCTGCCAAGCCAGCCGCTGCCATTGATTGGCTCCGGCAAACGGGAGCGGATTGCTGCCGCCGTGGCCGCCGAATCCATCGTCCTCAATCGCCAGCAGTGGTTCCGCATCCGCAAGGCGGCGCTCGGTTACGACGTCCCCTGATAACAGCAAAACGTCCAGAAACAAAAACGGCATGGGGGAAACCCATGCCGTTTTTTTATTGCCGAGGCACCTTAGCGGTGGCGCTGTTGCGGGCGACCACGGGGAGCATCTGTCTTCGGTTTGGCCTGGTTGACGGTGATGGTACGGCCACCGACTTCAGTGCCATGCAGACCAGCGATGGCCTTTTCGGCATCACCATTGACCGGCATTTCAATAAAACCAAACCCCTTTGACTGGCCGGTATCGCGATCGATGATGATATCAACCTTGTCGACCTGTCCAAACTGGCTGAACAGGGTTTTCAGTTCGTCGGCCGTCATCCGGTACGACAGATTTCCTACGTAAATCTTCATGCCATCCACTCTCGATTCAAGGTGCCTTCTCTATGCAATTCCCAGCATAACGGTAAGGGCACAACCCCTATGCCGGACCTGCCATGGCTTCATGCCGTGGCCTTCTCCACACTGTCGTCAAGTGATTGATCTCTTGGGTTAACAGTGCAGACAAGATCAATTCGAGTCACTGGCAGTATCTGAGCTTTGCCGGGAATTGTCGAGAAAATAGTCGACTCAGGCCGATTGCAGATCTGACAACCGTTGCGCCAACATCCGGCAACCGTGCCAGGCCCGTTTAAAGCCGAAGCGATAGACAGACGGGCTCACCAGATGGAGCTCCCCCGCCTTGAGATCCAGCAAGGCCATGGCCGCCGCCAGCTCCTCTTCACTCAGTTGCAGATCGAGGCTGAAGTCGAGCCACTGGCCGTCGTGACCCACTCGCCGCTCCCGTTCGAGCGCCACCAACTGACTGCGGGGCAGCGCCAGCGCCTCATCCTTGTTGCCATTGAGCAGATAGATATGCTGTTCATCCCACCCCAGCTCCGCCAGGCGCCAGGGCTGCCAGCTGCGGGGCAGCGACACCATGATCCCGGTGATGCCACCAAAGACCACGCCCACCCAGTTGAGCAGCGCCATGGCGCCCCAGCCATCCCACAAGGCGGCCACCACCACGCCCCAACTCACCAGCAACAACAGAAAAATGACGCAGCGATAGCGAACCGCTGGCGGCATCAACAGCTGCACCTGCGAACCGGCAAGCAAGGATGTAATACGCATGAAAAGCTCCTGTCATCACGAAATGGCGCCATTGTGAATAGCCATCAGGATGCTGACAAGGGGGTTTTCTTTGTCATCCCTCTATAAAATCAATACCATGGCGTAAATGATTCTCAGTGGAACCCTGCTTCTTGACCAGCTCGCAACCCTGTGTGCGCTTTTGTGGCGTCGACAAATTCTATGGCGATTTTCAGGCTCTTCATCACATCGATCTCACCATTGAACGAGGAGAGAAGTGGGTCATCTGTGGCCCGTCAGGCTCGGGAAAATCGACCCTGATCCGCACCATCAACGGGTTGGAGGGGATCGACGGCGGCCAGCTGTTCCTGTTTGGCGAGCCGGTAACCCCCGCCTACTTGCGTCGCCTGCAAGGTCGGGTCGGCATGGTGTTTCAGCAGTTCAACCTCTTCCCCCATATGACGGTGCTGGAAAACCTGATGGTGGCGCCGGTGCATACCCTGGGGTTGCACCCTCAGGAGGCCAAAGTCCGGGCGCTCGGACTGCTCGAGCGGGTGCGCATTCAGGCGCAGGCCGACAAGTACCCCCACCAGCTCTCAGGCGGCCAGCAGCAGCGGGTCGCCATCGCCCGCTCCCTCTGCATGCAACCCGAGCTGATGCTGTTTGACGAGCCCACCTCCGCCCTCGACCCCGAGATGATCCGCGAAGTGCTCGATGTGATCCGCGAGCTGGCTGACGAGGGGATGACCCTGATCTGCGTCACCCACGAGATGGGCTTTGCCCGTCAGGTGGCTGATCGGGTGCTCTTTATGGACGAGGGCAAGATCATCGAGTCGGCCCCGCCCGCCCAGCTGTTCAACGCCCCCCGGCACCCGCGCACCCGGGCCTTCCTCGAACAGGTGCTTAGCTATCATGGCTAGGCTCAAACGCCCCCGCCTGCTTGACTGGTTGTCAGGCACTGTGATGCTCTCTGCGCTACTGGGCTGGGCGCTCTATAGCGGCGCTCGCCAGATGGGCTATGAGTGGCAGTGGCCGCGGGTGTTGCCCTTTCTCGGTGAATGGGATGAGGGAACTTTTTATGCCGGCCCCTTGCTAAACGGCCTGCTGGTCACTTTGCAGGTGGCGCTGATCAGTCTGTTGGGCACGATGGCGGTCGGAGTGTGCCTGGTTAGCCTGCGGCTGCTTCCATCCCGGCTCGGCCCCTGGCTAGCCATCGCCTATCTGGCGCTGGTGCGTACCACGCCCCAGCTGGTGCAACTTTATATTCTCTATTTCTTGCTGGGCCCCATGCTAGGATTGGCCCCCCTTGCCTGCGCCGTTTTGAGCCTCTCCCTCTATCAGGGGGCCTTCACCGCCGAGGTCTTGCGTGCAGGCGTACAGGCCATTCCCAGAGGACAGTGGGAGGCAGCCCAGTCGCTTGGCTTGTCACGGGCCATCACCCTGCGCAAGGTGATCCTGCCCCAGCTGGTGCGCATCACCTTGCCGCCGCTGACCAACGAGCTGGTCTCCCTTATCAAACATTCGGCGCTGGTGAGTGTGATCGCCATCTTCGATCTGACCAACGAAGGGCGTACTCTGGTTGCCGATACGTTTCTGACCTTTGAGGTGTGGTTTACCGTGGCTGCCCTCTATTTGCTGTTAACCCTGACGCTGTCAGCCTGTTCGCGGGCACTGGCCCGTCACCTGAATCCGGATCAACAAGGACGCTAACCATGAATCTGTCATTCAAGACCACCCTGTCGGGCGCTGCCCTGCTGCTGGCAAGCCTGCTCAATCCGGCACTGGCAGAAACTGCCCCCTCCGACACCCAGGCGCAGATCGAGCAGAGCGGTACCCTGCGGGTCGGCATGTCCACCTTCGCCCCCTGGGCGATGCGCGACAAGCAGGGGGCACTGATCGGTTTCGAGATTGACGTGGCCCGTCGCCTCGCCACCGACAACGGCTGGCAGGTAGAGTTCGTGCCTACCGCCTGGGATGGCATCATCCCCTCCCTGTTGGCGAAAAAATATGACGTCATCATCGGCGGCCTCACCATCACCCCCGAGCGGGAGAAGAGCGTGCGCTTCACCCATGCCTACTCCCATTCGGGGGTGCAGCTGGCCGCCTCCAGCACCCTGGCCAAAGAGAAGAAAACCTTGGCGGACTTCAACCAGCGCGGGGTGATCCTGGCGGTACGCCGTGGCGCCTCACCGGTACAGGTGGCAAAAGAACACTTCCCCAAGGCCACCCTGCGCCAGTTTGATGACGAGTCACAGGTATTTCAGGAGGTGCTGAACGGCCGCGCCCACGGCGCCCTCTCCTCTTCCCCGAAACCCGAGCAAGAGGCGCTGCGCCACCCGGATGCCCTCTTTATGCCGTTTGCCAAACCGTTGGCACAAGGCGATGAAGGCTTTGCCCTGCGCAAAGGGGATGATGCGCTAGCTGAACAGTTCAACGAGTGGATCGCCGCCCGTCAGGCCGATGGCTGGCTCAAGGCGCGCCATGACTACTGGTTCAAGTCGCTGGCGTGGGAAGCGCAGGTCGCCAATCCCTGATGCTGATTGCTCTAAAAGAGACCATCCGGCGCATCGTCCGGAAGCCATGTCGGAACATCAACGGGCTGGATGGGGCGATCGCCCTGATCCTGCTGCTGGCTGGCCTCTGGCTGGCCAGCCGCTTGCACATCGGGGTGGCCTATCAGTGGCGCTGGCATGAGGCCTTCGATCTGCTGTTCACCCCTGGTCCTCACGGCGAGTTGCCCTACTTTTTTAGCGGTCTGTTCACCACCATGCGCATCGCCCTGCTCGGCATGGTGCTGGCGCTGCTGCTCGGCACTGCCTTGGGGGTAGCCGCCTTCAGCCGCCGCCCCTGGCTGGTGATCCCCGCGACCCTGTTTATCCAGCTGATCCGCAATCTGCCGCCACTGGTCTTTATCTTCATCTTCTACTTTTTTATCTCCAACCAGCTGCTGCCCGCGAGCGGCCTCTCCCGCTGGCTCGGCACCGTATCACTCTCCTCGTGGCAAGAGGCGCTGTTTGGCCCACCTGCCCGCTGGGAGAACCTCATCTCAGGCACCCTCTGCGTTGGCATGATCAGCGCAGCCTTCGTCGCCGAGATCGTCCGCGCCGGGCTGGCCGCCATCCCCCGTGGCCAGTGGGAGGCGGCACAGAGCCTCGGGCTCTCCCCCTGGGTGCGGCTGCGCCATGTGATCCTGCCGCAGGCCATGCTGCTGATGCTGCCCCCCCTCACCGGTCAGCTCATCGCGCTGGTAAAGGATACCGCCATCGTTTCGCTTATTTCGGTGCAGGATCTCACCTTCGTTGGCACCGAAATGGCCAACTCCAGCGGACTGGTCTACGAGATCTGGCTGCTGGTGGCCGCGGCCTATTTATTTATATGTTTGAGTCTGTTCGTACTGCTGAGCCGACTCGAAGCAAAACAAGGAGCACGCACATGCTGACATCCCTGTTGCTGGCGACCGTATTGCAAGCAGAAGCCATCGGCGGTTATGCCGCCGGTTGTTTGAAAAACGGCGTATCCCTGCCCCTCGAAGGGCCGGGTTATCAGGTGATCCGCACCAAACGGCTGCGCTACTACGGCCACCCCGACCTCATCCACTATCTGCAAGCACTGGCCAACCAGACCCGCATGGCCGGGCTGCCGGATCTCTATATCGCCGATCTGGCGATGGCCCGTGGCGGCCCCTTTACCTCCGGCCATCGAAGCCACCAGACTGGCCTTGATGCCGATATCTGGTTTCGCATGGCCAACCGCCCCATCAGCAAATGGGAGCAGGATGCCCCCAAGGAGTGGGCGCTGATCGACGAACCCAGCTACAAGATGTTGCCGGGCCGCTTTGGCCCCCAGCAGCTCACCCTGCTGCGGCTGGCGGCCAGCAAGCCCGAGGTGGCCCGCATCTTCGTCAATCCGGTGATCAAATCCGCAGTCTGCCAGCAGGCTGGTAGCGAGCCCTGGGTCGCCAAGCTGCGCCCCTGGGTGGGCCACTTCAGCCACTTCCACGTGCGGCTGCGCTGCCCGACAGGCAGCCCCGATTGCGAGCCCCAGGCTCCCATTCCGCCCGGCAATGGCTGCGGGGAAGAGCTGGCATCCTGGCTCAAAGACAAGCCCCAGCTGCCCAAGGTATCCGGCATCAACAAGCGACCTGAGCTACCTGCGCGTTGTGGCAACTGACCCCAAGCTGGTATGGTGATGCACGCTTGGTCGTACACCATCCATGGCGCACTATCGACTCGAAATATCAAAGGAGAACAACAAGATGGCCACATCACTCTGGCGCAGAACCACGCAGAGCCTGTTGACCCTGACCCTGCTGCTCGGCCTGACCGGCTGCGGCATGAACAACATTCCGACCCTGGATGAGCAGGTCAAGGCGAGCTGGGGGCAGGTGGAGAACCAGTATCAGCGCCGCGCCGATCTCATCCCCAATCTGGTGGCCACCGTCAAGGGCTACGCCAGCCATGAGCAGGAGACCCTCAAGGCGGTCACCGATGCCCGTGCCCGGGTCGGCAGCGTACAGGTGAGCGATCCTGCCCAGCTCAAGGAGTTTGAAGCGGCGCAAAACCAGCTATCCAGTGCCCTCTCCCGCCTGATGGTGGTGGTAGAACGCTACCCCGAGCTGAAAGCGGATCAGCAGTTCCTTGCTCTGCAGGCCCAGTTGGAAGGAACCGAGAACCGTATCTCGGTGGCTCGCCGCGACTATATCGAGGCGGTGCGCCAGTTTAATACCGAGATCCGCACCTTCCCCGGCGTTATCTGGTCCAAGCTGCTCTACTCGGATCTGGAGGCCAAACCCAGTTTCAGTGCCAAACCCGGTGCCGATGAGGCGCCCAAGGTCAGCTTCCAATGAAGATGATGCTGCGCTGGTTTCTTCCCTGTCTGCTGCTCTGGGCCAGTGCCCTGCAAGCGGCACCGGACTTCCCGACGCTGAGCGGACGGGTGGTGGATGAAGCCAGTCTGATGTCCCGCAAACAGGCCCATCAACTGACCCAACAGCTGGCCGCCTTTGAAAAGCGCAGCGGTATCCAGCTGGTGGTGGTCTCTGTCGACAGCCTCGATGGGGAGACTATCGAGGAGTATGGCTACCAGCTCGGTCGCCACTGGGGGATCGGCCAGAAAGACAAAAACAATGGCGTGTTGTTGCTGATCGCCCAGGATGAGCGCAAGGTGCGGATCGAGGTAGGCTATGGATTGGAAGGCGCCCTGCCCGACGCCATCGCAGCCAACATCATCCATGGCCGCATCCTGCCCGCCTTCAAGCGCGGCGATATGGTGGCCGGGATCATGGCGGGCAGCCAGAGCATCATGAAAGCACTCGCCGGAGAGTATCAGCCGGTCGAGCAGCCAAAGAGTGACAACGGTGGCGGCCCCTGGCTGTTTATTCTGGTGGTGATTGCGATGATCGTGCTCCACAACCTGCGCGGGGGTGGTGGCGGTGGGCCGGGAGGACGACGTCGGTCGACCTACATGGCCGGTGGATTAGGTGCCGGCTCCTTTGGTGGCCGCTCTGGCGGCGGATTCAGCGGTGGCGGCGGCAGTTTTGGCGGTGGCGGAGCCTCCGGTGGCTGGTAACAGGAGTAAAGAGACAAATCATGATTTCTAAACAGTTCTTCCACACGCTTCAGGCCAAGGTGCGCGAAGCGGAGCTTGAAACTGATGCTGAACTGGTCACCGTGCTGGCACCGGCCAGCGATGGCTATCGCTACATTCCCACCCTCTGGGCGGCGCTGCTGGCGATGCTCACCCCGCTGCTGGTGTTCCAGCTCGGTTTCTGGCTCGGCTGGTACGAAATCCTGCTGGTGCAGTGGTCGGTCTGGCTGCTGCTGAGCCTGCTATTCCACTGGACCCCCATCAAGATGCGGCTCATCCCGAAGAAGGTTCGCCAGCACCGGGCGGCCCTGATGGCCCGCCTGCAATTTGTCGAGCAGGGGCTACACCGCACTCGCGACCGGCTCGGGGTGCTGATCTTCGTCTCGGCCGCCGAGCACTATGTAGAAATACTGGTGGATGACGGCATCGCCCAGCATATCGACAATGGCCAGTGGCAGGAGATCATCGACGACTTCGTGACGCGAGTGCGCAACAAGGAGATCGAACAGGGTTTTCTGGAGTGCGTGGAGCGCGTCAGCGCCATTCTGACCGACGCCTTCCCGGCCACCCGGGATCAAAACGAGCTGCCGGACAGTCTGATCATCCTCGACAAGCCCTGATCCGGTTTAAAAAACCGGCATTCTGCACAAGGGTTAGGCATTCGGAAAAGATTATGAAAAATAAGGGGAAAAGAGGTTGACCCACACAGTCCTTTCCCCTAAATTACGCCCCGTTCCAGCGCAACAGCGCAGCGAACGAAAATTTGGTGAGGTGTCCGAGTGGCTGAAGGAGCACGCCTGGAAAGTGTGTATACGGCAACGTATCGAGGGTTCGAATCCCTCCCTCACCGCCAAATTTAAAAAAACCGACCTCAGGGTCGGTTTTTTGCTTTCCGGCAAACACCTATGCCGACAAGGGAGCACAAGCCACGCAGTGGCAGATCATCCACGCGCTCCCCCCCGGTTTGCAAAGCACTGATGGACATCACCGCTTTTCGTATTTCCAGCACCCGCCCCTACCTTGCTTTTGTGATTGCCCTACCCGACAAGCATCCTTCCAGGCAACAAGATCATTGCAAGGCCATCCCATGACCGCAACACGCCTTCTTTTATGGACGTTACCCAGCGCCCATTAATTGCTCATCGATTGGATATCATTTTGAAAAACTGATACTTAAATAGCTACACTAGCCATTATCAATATTCAGGGATGTATAAAAAATGAGCTTGATTGGCCTGGTCCTGGCATTGATCGCCATCCTGGGCGGCAACATGATCGAGGGTGGACATCCCAGCGCCCTGCTCGATCTGCCCGCATTTCTTATCGTAATCGGCGGCACCATAGGTGCTGCGCTGACCCAGTTCCCCTTCTCCGTCGTCGGCAGCACCATGAAGCGTTTCAAATGGCTGCTCTCCCCCCTCAAGCTCGACATGCATGAACAGGCCCAGTTACTGGAGACCCTGGCAGGCAACGCACGCCGCAGCGGCATGCTGGCGCTGGAAGGGATGATCGACGAGATCAAGGATCCTTTCCTGAAGAAAGGGGTGCAGATGATGGTTGATGGTTACGAGAAAACCAAGATACACGAGGTGCTGGAGAACGAGATCGAGTTCGAGCAGGAAGATCTCGAACAGACGGTCAAATTCTACGAAGCCATGGGCGGCTACTGCCCGACCATGGGGATCGTCGGGGCGGTATTTGGCCTGATCCACGCCATGGGTCTGCTGGATGCCCCCGACAAGCTGGGCGGCGCCATCGCGGTGGCCTTTATCGCCACCATCTACGGGGTATCCGCAGCCAACCTGATCTTCTTGCCGTTCGGCAACCGCTACAAAGGCTTTGCCCACCAGATCCGCCACTACAAGGAGATGACCCTGACCGGCATTCTCTGCATCGTGGATGGCGAATCCCAAGCGCGCCTGCAAGTTACCCTCGAACCTTATCTGGGAGGTCACGGTGGCCAAAAAGAAAAAGGCTGAAGCGCCGGAGAACCACGAACGCTGGCTGGTCTCCTATGCCGACTTCATGACCCTGTTGTTCGCCCTGTTTGTGGTGCTCTACTCCTTTGCCATGGCCAAGCAGTCCGAAACCCGGGTGATTATCCAGGGCTTTATCGAGTCGCTGGGTAAAATCGGCCTCATCTCCCCGCCTGCCGGTTCGCCGGTCATGCAGGGCGGTACCGGCATTCTCGAACCGGAATCAAAAACTACGCCGAGCAGCCCGAAAGAGGAGACTGTACTGGAGAAAGATGCCCCCATGGCGGCATCGGACCCCTTCAACGAGACCATAGGTGCCTCGGAGAAGCCGAGTGCCACCGAAGCCTGGCCGCACAAGACCAAGGAGCAGGAGTGGGTGCAGGTGACCAAGCAGAAGCTGGAGCAGCAGCTCAAGGCCCAGATCGAATCGAAGGATCTGGAGGTTGAACAGCTCGGCAGCCAGCTGGTGATCCGCATCGGCGAGAAGGCGCTGTTCCCCTCCGATTCGGCGTTCCTGCAGCCTCAGTTCGTTCCATTGGTCCATAAGATCTCCGGCATTTTGGCCAATATCCCGGGGCAGGTGGTGGTCACCGGCCATACCGATGACTCCCAGGCGCCGGTGGAGCTCTATCGCAACAACTGGGAGCTCTCGGTGCTGCGGGCCTCCTCCATCGTGCAGACCATGCTGGCCAACCCCAAGCTGGATGCCAAACGGGTCATTGCACAAGGTGTTGCCGACACCCAACCCCGCTTTGCCAATGACACCCCCGAACATCGCCAGGCGAACCGCCGGGTCGATATCACCCTCTCTCAAGGCAAGGCAGCAGAAGAGTCACTGCAACTGCTCAAGCCCTGATCCCCCCGCTCCCGCTTCGCGCGGGAGCCTCTTTTTAAAAACAAATAACTCAATAATATCAACACCATAAGATCTTAATGATAATGATTGCCATTTATTGTCAAGTGGTCAGGCCTCTGCAATAATGCCGCCCCTCAGGCTTAAATAAAAACAATTATCATTATGAACAAACTGCTTCAGGCATGGCCGGCACTCCTGTGTGCCTCCGCTGGCGCGGCCGATCTTCCCCCTGTGGAGAAGGCTCGCAGCGACGACACCATCATTGTCACCGGGCAACGGGTACAACAGAAACTCTCCGATGTTTCCGGCTCCATCACCGTCATCACCCAGGAAGAGCTGGACCGTCAGGTCGCCAGCGAGCTGACCCATGTGTTTCGCAAGATCCCCGGTGTCTCGGTCACCGGCTCTGCCGGGCGACCGCAAAACATCAGCGTGCGCGGCATCGGTGGCAACCGTATCCTGCTGATCAAGGATGGGGTGCGCGTCAGCGACGGCTTTGGCGCCGACAACATCAATGACAAGGTGGGTCGCTTCAACTTCGACCTTGATGACATCAAGCAGATTGAGGTGGCCAAGGGGGCCGGCTCCTCCCTGCATGGCTCCGATGCCATCGGCGGCACCGTGGTGATGAATACCAAGCAGCCGGAAGATTATCTGCAACAGCAAGATAGCTATCTGGCGGCCAAGACCCTCTACGGTGGCGACAGCAACAAGAAGAAGCTCAGCATGACCGGCGCGGTACGGGCACTGGAGAGCGAACATCTGTTGCGCCTCTCCGGCTGGCGCGGCAACGAAACCGCCAACTTTGAAGAGAACCGCATTCCGGCGGATCTGGATGGCATGAGTGCCTCCACCAGCAGCCGCCTCCCCCTCAATGCCCATCACGCTCTGCGGCTGGAGCTGGACTACTACGAGGATCACGCCAAACGCCAGATGGGGCCCAAAGCGGTGCCCCAACCCGATGGCAGCTGGGACGTGGTCGGTTTTCAGGAAGATGGCGATCAGCGCACCCAGGGCGGCAAGTTCAGTTGGGAAGCCAACGATCTGGGCATGGTCGATACCCTCAACTGGAGCCTGTTTGGCAACCAGTCACGCAACGAAGCCAACCAGCGCCAGCTGCTGCGCAACGATGCCCTGAGCGGCTATCCCAGATATCGCAGCCAGCGCACCCTCTCCACGTTCGAGGAGCTGCGCCTTGGCAGTGAGCTGGAGCTGCAGAGCAAGCTGAGCACCGGCTCGCTGGATCACACCTTCAGCTACGGTGTGGAGCTGGAGCAGGCCAACCACGAGCGACCGGTCAGCAATCTGACCCTGGAAGATGGCATCACCACCCAGGGACAGAAAGCCCCCTTCAGCAAGGCCGAGACCCGCCGCGATGGCATCTGGCTGAGCGATGTGATCGATCTGGGCAACTGGCAGTTTACCCCGACCCTGCGCTTTGACCGCCAGCGCCTGCGTGCGCCGGACAGCAATCTGGCCGAGAACCACAGCGACCACATCTCCCCCAGTGTGGCGGCCAGTTACCGCTTCAACGAGACATGGCGCAGCTGGCTCAGCTATGCCAACGGCTTCCGCGCCCCCGCTTACGATCAGGTTTACGGCAACATTCCCCACTACTTTGCCATGCCGCCGTTCGAGATCATTGCCAACCCCAACCTCAAGGAGGAGACCAGCCACAGCCTGGAGTGGGGAGTGAATGGCCAAAGCGACAACTGGAGTGTCAAACCGGCCGTTTTCTACAACCGCTACTACAACTTCATCGACTGGCGCCAGACCGGTTTTCGCCTCGATGACGGTGTCTTCCTGCGCCAGTATCGCAACGTTGCCAAAGCAGAAACCTGGGGCGCCGAGCTGGCCGCCAGCCTCTGGCTGAGCGACGAGTGGGAGCTTTCGACCAATCTGGCCTGGATGGATGGCAAGGATCACCGCGGTGAGCCGCTGCGCACCCAGACACCTCTGGAAGGCAACACCACCCTGCGCTGGCAACAGCTCGACTGGGGGGTTGAGCTCAGTGGCAACTATGCCGCCGCCATGACCAAGGTGCCCCAGTGCGCCAGTGCGCAGACTGGCTACAACGGTGCCTGCCAGAGCAGCGCAGGCTGGTTCAGCCTGGATCTCACCGGCGACTGGCAGATCACCGAGGCGCTCAAGGTCAATGCCACCATCGGCAACCTGCTCGATACCCGCTATGTCCGCTATCAGGATGTGGCCGGACTCCCGGCTGGCAGCGACACCTCCCTCTACAGCCAGAGCGGCCGCTACCTGTCAGCCAGCCTCAGCTACCGTTTCGTGGGGATGTGATGAAACATCATGCAATCATGGCGGCCCTGCTGGCCGTCCCGTTGGCGTGGGCGCAAGAGGCCCTGCCACCCCCGATCCCGTCCCAGCCACACCTGATTTCAGGCAATCCCGTACGCCAGGATCCCTACTTCTGGTTGCGGGACGAGAGCCGCAGCAACCCGGCCATTCTCGCCCTGCTCAAGCAGCAAAATCGCTGGAGCGAGCAGCAGCTCGCCGCGCAGCAGCCGCTGGAAGCAACCTTGCGCGCCGAGTTTGCCCGCCATCCGGCGGGGGAACCAGTGCCAGACAACTGGCTTGTCCGCGGCGATCAGGCATGGCAGCTGCGCCCGGATGGCTCACTCTGGCAACGCCACGGGGGTAAGGTGCAGCAGCGGCTTCCCGCCAGAGCGGGTGAGGGCTATTACAACGCGGGCGGCTGGGCCCTGAGCCCGGATAACCGCACGCTGGCCATCGCCGAAGACAGGCGCGGCGATCTCGACTATCAGGTCACCCTGCTCGATCTCCAAAGCGGCAAGGCGCTGGCCAGTTTGGCGCAGCGCAGCGCTGATCTCGCCTGGTCACAAGATGGTCGCACCCTCTACACCATCGCCAACGAGCGCGACACCCTGCGCCCCTGGCAGCTGCGTGGCTGGCAGAATGGCCAGGAGCAGACTCTCTATGAGGAGCAGGATCCCGCCTGGCTGCTCAGCCTCTATCGCACCACGGATGGCCAGCATCTGGTGTTGCAGGGCAACAACCACGACAGCTCGGAGCAGTACCTGCTCGACTCGGGCAAGCCGCAGCAGGTCAAACCCCGCCAGCGCGGGGTGGAATACTATCTGGACAGCCAATCCGGCTGGGTGATCAAGAGCAACCGGGAGGGGGCGTTTGCCCTCTACTCAGCCAGCACGCCGCTCGGTGAGTGGCAGCGCCTGTGGCCCGCCAAAGGGGAGGATCTCGGCGATCCCGACAAGTGGCGACTGTTTGATCGCCATCTGGTGGTGCAGTTTCGCCAGCAGGGGGAGGATTGGCTCGCCCTGCTCGATCGCAACGGCCATGAACGCCAGCGCCTGCCGCTGGCCAGTGGCGCCGGTACCGGCTGGCTGCAAGGAGAACATGACCCGGCCAGCGACCGCATTCAGGTGCGCAGTCAGGGCTTGAGCCAGCCCCCCGGCCAGCGCTGGCTGGATTTAAACAGCGGCCACTGGATCAACGACCAGCACACCGCAGGCAATAAAGCATTGCCCTATCAGAGCGAGCGGCGCTGGATCACCTCTGCCGATGGCACCCGGGTGCCTGTCTCGCTGGTGTGGCGCAAGGATCTGGCCCCCCGCGCCGTACTGCTCTACGGCTATGGCGCCTATGGCACACCGATGCGCCCCTACTACCAGAAAGAGCTGTTAAGCCTGCTGGATCGGGGCTTTGTCTACGCCATCGCCCATGTGCGCGGCGGCGGCATGCTGGGGGAGCAGTGGACCCGCGACGGACGGGGCATCCACAAGCAGAACGGCATCAGCGACTTTATCGCCGCCGGCAACGCCCTGCGCCACTGGTCGCCCGACTCTGCTCCCCTGCCCCTGTTTGCCATGGGGGGCAGTGCGGGGGGCACGCTGGTTGCTGCGGCCCTCAACCAGCAACCGACACTCTTTAGCGGCGCCGTGTTGCAGGTTCCCTTCGTCGATATGCTCGGCACCATGAGCGATCCTGCCCTCCCCTTGACCCGTCAGGAGTATCAGGAGTGGGGCAACCCGGCCAAGCCCGCAGAGTATCAGGCGATGCGCCGCATCAGCCCCTACGACAACCTGCACCGCGCCCCCTACCCGCCCCTGCTGGTCACTACCGCCCTGCACGACAGCCAGGTGCCCTACTGGGAGCCGGTCAAGTGGCTGGCCCGCCTGCGGGAGCACAGCACGGGCTCCGGCCCCTACCTGCTGCTGACCGAACTGGAGGGAGGCCACCGCGCCGGTGGTGGCGATCGGGCTCGTGAATTTGCCTTCTTGTTGCATCTGGCGGGGATCAATCAATGACCCAGCCGCTGATTGGGAGTACCACTATGAAACCCCTGTTGCCCGCCCTCTTGCTGGGGCTGGCTGGCTTTGCCACTCAGGCCGCCGAACTGCGTTTTGTCGAACAGGACGCCCCGGCCGATCCCCGCCTCTGGCTCGAGCAGCAGCTCGGCGTCATCCTGAGTGATGCCCCGGCCTATCAGCGCCAAGGCAAGCTGGGCCACTATCTGCATTATCGTCAGCAGCTCAATGGCGCACCGATCGCCGGCCTGATGGCCGCCGTCAGTCTCGATGAGCAGGGTCGCCCGTGGCGCCTTTATCACAATACCCGGCTGATGCAGGCACAGGCGACGCCATGTGATGAAGCAAGCCGCGCCGGGGTGGATGCCTATACCGCCACGCTGGATGGTACGGTGTGGCAATTCGCTGGCAGTGACGAAGCCCAGCCCTGGTACTGGCAGGATGGCGACACCCTGACTGCGGCCTGGCGTCTGCTGGCGGTGGAAAGCCAGCCGGGCAACAGCAAGAGCAGCCACTGGCAACTGTTTTTCACCTGTGATGGCAGTGCCCTGCTGGGGCGCACGCTGCAAGAGGCCAGCAGCCAAGCCGAGCCTGCCCCGCAGGTTGGGGAAGCGGCCACGGTGCAGGCCCGCATCTTTGCCCTCGATCCCCGCACCCAGCTGCAAGATGGCAACCTGCTGTGGCGCCACGATCTGGTGCTGGACAACCGGGCCTATCGCACCGTCCCGCTCAGGGTACAAAAGGTGGATGACACCTACCAGCTAAGCGGCCCTCGCGCGCGGGTCGTGGATGGCACGGAGCCGGAAACAGCTCCCTTTAGCAGCCCTGATGCCGATGGCTTCCAGCTGGATCACCAGCAGCCCGCCTTCCTCGATATCAATGGCTACTACCATCTGGATCTGGCCCAGCGCCATGTGGAATCCCTTGGCTACCCGACGCTGATGGGTGGCCCCCTGGCCATCGATACCGATGCCGGGGAGCAGGACAACTCCCTCTATGACCCCTTCCTTCGCCGGTTGGAAATTGGCCGGATAGGGGTACCCGACGCGGAAGATCCCATGGTGATCTGGCACGAGTTTGGCCATGCGGTGCAGCACCATATCCTGCCCGACATGGGAGACGAGGGGGACTGGGGGGCCATCGGCGAGGGCTTTAGCGACTATCTGGCCGCCAGCTGGCGCCAGCGCAGTCCCGAAGCCCGTCAGTTCGAGCCTTTCATGGTCTTCAACTGGGATGCCAGGATCAGCGGCCGGACGCCCCGTCAGCTCGACGATCTGCGGGCGCGCTATCATCCGGGCTTCCTCTATCCGGCTCACCTCACCATCAACGGCAGCAACGGCGACCAGCTGTGGGGCACTCCGCTCTTCACCGCGCTGCGCCAGGCCGTTGAACAGTATGGCGAGGTAGCCCGTGACGAGTTCGATACCCTGCTGATTGAATCCCACTTCGGCCTCGGCCCGCAGGTGCGGATGCCCCAGCTGGCGCGGGTCACCGTGGATACCGCCAACCGCCTCTATCCGGATCGCAGTTATGGCAAGCTGCTGGAGCAGGCCTTCCGCCACCACGCCCTGCTGCCCACCCCCATCGCGGCCCGCCTTGCCGATGACAGCTACCTGTTGCCCGGGGAGAAAAAGAGCCTCGCCATCGAATTGACCAACCAAAGCGGCCGCCCCCTGACCGTGGCTGACACCAGCCTGCTCCCGAGCAAGGGGCTCATGGGTGACGATCACTGGCAGGGAGAGCTCAACGCCGATGGCACCGCCCGCTGGACCCTGCCGCTGGAAGCAGCGAGCAACCTGACCTGTGGCGAGGCAGTCACCTTGCCGCTGCAGTTCCAGCTCACCCTGCCCAGCCCCACCGAGCGCCAGACCCGTCTTGACCTGCAACTG
This sequence comes from Aeromonas aquatilis, assembly GCF_054052405.1. Lineage (NCBI taxonomy): Bacteria > Pseudomonadati > Pseudomonadota > Gammaproteobacteria > Aeromonadales > Aeromonadaceae > Aeromonas > Aeromonas aquatilis. The sequence continues at coordinate 16,925 of NZ_JBSTYP010000015.1, forward strand.
CCGATCGGTGAACCGCTCTGGCAGCGGGCCATCGGCCAGGGTGGCCAGATCAAGGATGCGGTGAGCGGTGAACGGCACGGCCTGTCCCGCTTCACTCTCACCCTGCCCGAGAGCAAGGCCCGCATCGACAGCGGATTCGTGGTCGCCCTCGATCTGGAGCACAGCAAGTTGGAGCAGCTGGAGATCTGGCTCACCTCCCCTTACGGTACCCGGATCAGCCTGTGGAACAAGGGTTACGCCAGCCATACCCGGCTCAAGGGGGAGTTCCCCCGTGAACTGGTACCGTTCGAATCACTCGATAAGCTGCACGGCGAACCGCTCGCTGGCCGCTGGCTGCTGGAGATCAACGACACCAGCGCCGGTGACACCGGTCAGTTGCGCAACTGGCGGGTAGCCCAGCAAGTCGGCGCCCGCTGCGACAAGGATGAAGCCCTGCCCAACACCGGCATCGTTCCCCTTGAGCAGGATGAAGGGGGTGGCGGCACGGCTTCCCCCCTGCTGCTGTTGCTGGCCCTCTGGCCCCGCCTCTGGCGCCGGAGCACCCCGCGCCGTTGAATCCTGTACCACGGGGGTTACCGCCCCCGTGAACCTGTGACCGAATCAAGGAATGTGAAGTGAAACCATCCGTACTGGTTATTGCAACCCTCTCAGCCCTGCTCAGCGCCTGTGGCGGCGGGGAAGATAACGCACCACTGGCGATCCCGGACTACCGGGTCGATGTCGCCCTGCCGACTGCCGGTACCCTGTGCGCCGATCTGGATCAGAACTGGCAATGTGATCCTGCCGACCCTGCCGTCAGCGGCGAAGGAGTTGTGGCCCTGGTCAGCCGTTCGGCCAACATCGTCAACTCGCCCCTGCTGTTCGTACCGAGGAGCGGAGGGCTGTTGCTGGCGCATCCGGCCGCCAAAGGGGATCCACAACGGCTACAACCGACCCTGCTCAGCACCCTGTTGCAGAGCCGCATTGCCGAAGGGGTGGCCGCCGATCGCGCACTGACGCAGCTGCTGGCCGCTCTCGCGCCGCTGCAACCGGGCAGCGACCGCGCGGCCCTCGCAGGTCTCGGCCAGTTTGATCAGGCGCTACAACAGGTGGCGATCAGCTTGCAGCAACAGGCCCGCACACGCCTTGCCACCGCCAAGGAGACCCAGTTGCTCACCACCAGCTATCGCGCCATCAGCCTGATGCTGGCGCAATTGGCTCAGGAGTGGCAGCGCAACGGCCAGTTTGCTGAAGAGACCCAAAGCGAGCTGCTGACCCTGCTGGTGCAGCAGCAGCCACGCAACCTGCTGACCGTCACTGGCGTCACCACCTTCAGCGATGGCAACGACCCGCTGCTGGAACAGGAACCCGATGACTATCCGGGACAAGATGCCAGCTGGAATCGCACTCGTCCCCAGCTTGCCTATCGTAAGCTCGATGATCGCGGTCAGGCGCTCCCTGACAACGCGCCGAGTTGGCAGTGCGTCAAGGATCTCAATACCGGTCTGGTGTGGGAGGTCAAATCGGACGATCCCTTGAGTCCGGCCTGGAAAAGCAGACCCTTTGCCTATGAGGATGAGCAGTTCAAGGCGACCGCAGGCGAGCAGCAAGCGGCCTACCAGCATATTCATAACAGGATCGAACAGCTCACCGCCGAAGGAGATCTGTCGGCCCTCGCCCGGGCACAGGCGCTGACCACCATGTTGACCACCCGCGCGTATCAGCAGTGGCTCAATGGCGAGCAGCACTGCGGCATCAGCCAGTGGCGGCTGCCCACCATGGGTGAACTGATGTCACTGATGCACTACGGCAGCCTGGCCAAGGACCCGCTGGGTCAGCGCATCATCGTGGATACCCGTTACTTCCCGGATATCGCCCCCTCGGAAGATGACACCTACCATGGCTACTACTGGAGCGCCACCAGCAACACAGCTCAGCGCTTCTCCGGTGGCCCCATCAGCAAACGCACAGTCCTGCTCCTGGGAGAAGATGCGGGCACCACCTATCCCGCGCTGGTGCAGCAAGATACCTATATCGAGCTGATGCAGGTACGACTGGTCGCTACTCCCCAATAATCCGAGGAATATCATGAGCCTTTATCGCTTTTCGTTCGCCATGATGGCACTGATGGCCCCCCTGGCCCACGGTGCTGCCATTTGTGATGACACCATGGATCGCACCGCCCCCTCTGCCCGTTTTCTTGACCATGGCAACGGCACCGTCACGGATCAACACACCGGCCTCACCTGGATGCGATGCAAACTGGGGCAGACATGGAGTGGCAGCAGTTGCCTGGGTGAACCGACCGTTTACTACTGGCAGCAGGGGCTGCAAGTGGCGGAGCGGATCCGCAGTGACAGCAGCCATGCGCTCTATCACTTCGGCGGTATCAGCCAGTGGCGCCTGCCCGACATCAAGGAGCTGGCAACCCTGGTCGAGCATGCCTGCTACAAGCCCTCTCTCAATGAAGCCATTTTTCCGCGCGCCATGGCGGGGGGCGGTAAAGAGGTCAATGAGGGCTATGTCTATCTGATGAGCAGCACGGTAACCTCCGCCAATGGTCAGCGGGCGTATCTGGATATCACCTCGGGAGATATCGGTCTTCGCGCCATTGGCGCCTACCCGGATCAGGTCTTGCTGGTCGCCAATAAACCCTGACCGCCCCACGCTCGAAACCGGAACGCGATGACAGGAGAGGCTTGAAAGCCTCTCTTTTTATTGCTCTTGCCGCCCCCTCTATCTCACCCGCCATCACGCTCTTCTCCCGCCTGTGCCCCCTACCCGCGATACCGACCTGATCCTGCTTCGCCCGCGGCATTTACCCCTTTCAGGTGATGACGAGGAGCTGCTCTCTGCGCTTTACAGGCCTTTCTCGCCCGCCATAACCAGCAAAAAAGTGCGCCTCTTAACAAAATTTAATTACCTGTTAACCGATTAATAAATAATCCACAAAAATCACATGTAAATCAGTACGAAAATGTCATAATGCGTAACATTATTGTTGGGTCTCATGATTAATTCGGTTAGGAAAAACCTCTATGTTTGCTGATATTTCTGCTCAACATTGGGCGTTTGCCATTTATGTCATCGGTGCCATCACCATCTGCCTGACCATGATTGGATTGGCAGCCCTGCTCGGGGGTCGTGCCTACGGCCGTACCAAGAACAAACCATTCGAATCTGGTGTCGACTCGGTCGGCAGTGCCCGCCTGCGTTTTTCCGCCAAGTTCTATCTGGTCGCCATGTTCTTCGTCATCTTCGACGTCGAGGCGCTCTACCTGTTTGCCTGGTCTGTCTCCGTGCGCGAAAGCGGCTGGGTCGGCTTTATTGAAGCCACCATTTTCATCGGACTGCTGCTTATCGGCCTGATCTACCTCTGGCGCATCGGCGCACTGGACTGGTCACCGCGCAAACCGCAGCTGAACAACAAAAACAGTGATTGAACCACAGACCCTTTCCTTGAGGTTGCACCATGAAGTACACCCTGACCCGGATTGACCCGGATGCACCCGTTGAGCGCTACCCCCAGGAGCAGCGCCAGACCGTCGATGACCCACTGGCGCAAGAAGCGACGCGCGGCATCATGATGGGCCGACTCGAGGAGGTGCTGCAAGACACGGTCAACTGGGGCCGCAAAAACTCCCTCTGGCCTTACAACTTCGGCATCTCCTGCTGCTACGTGGAGATGTGTACCGCCTTCACCTCCCCCCACGATGTGGCCCGCTTCGGCGCCGAAGTTATCCGCGCTTCGCCCCGTCAGGCCGATTTCATGGTGATTGCAGGGACCCCCTTCATCAAGATGGCGCCAGTCATCCAGCGCCTGTATGAACAGTTGCTCGAACCCAAGTGGGTGATCTCCATGGGGGCCTGTGCCAACTCCGGCGGCATGTATGACATCTATTCAGTGGTGCAGGGGGTAGACAAGTTCCTGCCGGTCGACGTCTACATTCCGGGTTGCCCGCCCCGTCCCGAAGCCTTTTTGCAAGCCCTGATGCTGCTGCAGGACTCCATCGGCAAAGAGCGCCGCCCCCTCTCCTGGGTAGTGGGCGATCAGGGGATCTACCGTCCCCAGATGCAGGCCGAAAAAGAGCGCAAGCGCGGCGAACGGATCAATGTGACCAACCTGCGCACGCCGGATGAGATCTGACCATGAAACTGACTCGTGATTTTCCCAGCAATTACGCCATGGCCCAGTGGCAGCCCAGCGACCACAAGGATGCCAAAGTCATTGGCGAACTGTTTGCCCACTTCGGGGCCGAGCACTTCACCGTGCAGACCACGCGCACCGGCGTGCCGGTGGTCTGGCTTCCCCGCGAACTGCTTCAGGATGTGATGGGCTTTTTGCGCAAGGTGCCCTCCCCGTTTGTGATGCTGTTTGATCTCAGCGCCACCGACGAGCGGCTGCGCAGCCATCGCGACGGTCTGTCCCAGAGCGACTTCACCGTTTTCTATCACCTCATCTCCATCGACCGTAACGCCGATGTGATGTTGAAAGTGGCGCTGGCCGAGAGTGACCTGCATCTGCCCACCATCACCAACCACTTCCCCAATGCCAACTGGTACGAGCGGGAAGTGTGGGATCTGATGGGCATCACCTTCGACGGTCACCCCCATCTGACCCGCATCATGATGCCCAAGAGCTGGCAGGGTCACCCGCTGCGCAAGGATTATCCCGCGCGCGCCACCGAATTCGATCCCTTCATGCTCGATGCTGCCAAACAGGACATGGAGCAGGAGAACCTGCTGTTCAAACCGGAAGAGTGGGGCCTGGCCCGCGGCAACGAGAACGAGGACTACATGTTCCTCAACCTCGGCCCCAATCACCCCTCTGCCCACGGCGCCTTCCGGTTGGTGTTGCAGCTCGATGGCGAGGAGATCCGCAACTGCGTGCCCGATATCGGCTACCACCATCGTGGTGCCGAGAAGATGGGCGAGCGCCAGTCCTGGCACAGCTACATCCCCTATACCGACCGGGTCGAGTATCTGGGCGGGGTGATGAACAACCTCCCCTATGTGCTGGCGGTCGAAAAGCTGGCCGGCATCAAGGTGCCGCAGCGGGTCGACATGATCCGGGTGATGATGGCGGAGCTGTTCCGCATCCAGAGTCACCTCTTGTTCCTAGGGACCTATATCCAGGACGTGGGGGCCATGACCCCGGTCTTCTTCACCTTCACCGACCGGCAGAAGATCTACACCATCATCGAAGCGATCACCGGTGCCCGCATGCATCCGGCCTGGTTCCGTATCGGCGGTGTGGCCCACGACTTGCCGAAGGGATGGCAGCGGCTGGTGCAGGACAACCTGCTGAGCTGGCTGCCCAAGCGGCTGATGGATTACGAAAAAGCGGCGATGCGCAACAGCATTCTGCGCGGTCGCACCATAGGCGTCTCTGCCTACACCACCGAGCAGGCGTTGTCCTGGGGTACCACGGGGGCCGGATTGCGCGCCACCGGCCTCAACTTCGACGTGCGCAAGTGGCGCCCCTACTCCGGTTACGATCAATTCGACTTTGAAGTGCCGGTCGGCAGCAATGGCGATGCCTACGACAGGGCAACCGTGCGGATCGAGGAGATCCGCCAGAGCATGTCGATCATCGAGCAGTGCATGAAGAACATGCCGGAGGGCCCCTTCAAGGCGGATCACCCCCTCACCACCCCACCGCCCAAAGAGCGCACCCTGCAGCACATCGAGACCCTGATCAACCACTTCCTGCAAGTGTCGTGGGGCCCGGTGATGCCCGCTGCCGAGTCGTTCCAGATGATTGAAGCGACCAAGGGGGTCAACAGTTACTACCTGACCAGTGACGGCTCCACCATGAGCTACCGGACCCGGATCCGCACCCCGAGCTTTGCTCACCTGCAGCAGATCCCCTCGGTGATCAAGGGCAGCATGGTATCGGACCTCATCGTCTATCTGGGCAGTATCGATTTCGTTATGTCGGATGTGGACCGTTAAGTGATCCCGCCTCCCGGCCATGGCCGGGAATCGGGATCGCCGGACGAGCAGTAAAAGGACAAGCCACCAAAGGTCAAGTCATGAGCCAGCAATGTCAGTGTCACAATAATCAGACCCCACAGGGGCAAGGGGCATGCAGCAGCAAACAGGACGACTTCGTTCTGAGCCAGGCTGAACGCGATGCCATCGAACACGAGAAACACCACTACGAAGATCCCCGCGCCGCCAGCATCGAAGCGCTCAAGATCGTGCAGCAGGCCAGAGGCTGGGTCCCCGACGGTGCCATTCACGCCATCGCGGCCGAGCTCGGCATTCCCGCCAGCGACGTGGAGGGGGTCGCTACCTTCTATAGCCAGATCTTCCGCCAGCCGGTAGGGCGTCACATTATCCGCGTCTGCGACAGCATGGTCTGCTACATCAATGGCCACGAAGATCTGCTGGCCGGTCTCAAGGAGGTGATGAACCTCGGCCCCGGTCAAACCACCCCGGATGGCCGCTTCACCCTGCTGCCGGTCTGCTGCCTTGGCAACTGCGACAAGGGGCCAGCCATCATGATCGATGACGACACCTATGGCGGCCTCGATCCGGTGACCTTGCTGAAAACCCTGGAGGCTTACCCATGAGCCTGCCGCAGAACAAGATCCTCGCCTCTCTTGGCACCGCCAATCGCACCCCGCGTGCCCCCGAGACCCACCCGCTCACCTGGCGGCTGCGGGATGACGGCCAGCCGGTGTGGCTGGAGGAGTATCAGGCCAAACAGGGCTATGAAGCCGCCCGCAAGGCGCTCGGCCAGATGAGCCCGGACGAGATCGTCAGCACCGTCAAGGATGCCGGCCTCAAGGGGCGTGGCGGCGCGGGCTTCCCCACTGGCGTGAAGTGGGGGCTGATGCCCAAAGACGAGAGCATGAACATCCGTTACCTGCTCTGCAACGCCGACGAGATGGAACCCAACACCTGGAAAGATCGCCTGCTGATGGAGCAACTGCCCCATCTGCTGATCGAAGGGATGATCATCAGTGCCCGGGCGCTCAAGGCCTATCGCGGCTATATCTTCCTGCGCGGCGAGTATGTGGATGCTGCCATCCACCTGCGCCGTGCGGTGGAAGAGGCAAAAGCCGCCGGTCTACTGGGCAAGAACATTCTGGGATCCGGTTTTGACTTCGAGCTGTTCGTCCACACCGGCGCCGGCCGCTACATCTGTGGTGAAGAGACGGCGTTGATCAATTCGCTGGAAGGGCGCCGTGCCAACCCGCGCGCCAAACCCCCCTTCCCCGCCGTCTCAGGCGTCTGGGGCAAACCCACCTGCGTCAACAACGTCGAGACCCTCTGCAACGTGCCTGCCATCATCGGCAACGGGGTCGCCTGGTATCACGGGCTGGCGCTGCCGGGCTCGGAAGATCACGGCACCAAGCTGATGGGCTTCTCCGGCAAGGTGAACAACCCCGGGGTCTGGGAGCTGCCGTTTGGCATCACCGCCCGCGAGCTGTTTGAAAATTACGCCGGTGGCATGAAGAGCGGCTATCGCCTGAAAGCCTGGCAACCGGGCGGCGCGGGCACCGGCTTCCTGCTGCCGGAGCACCTCGATGCCCAGATGTATACCGCCGGTATCGGCAAGGTCGGCACCCGGATGGGGACTGGCCTCGCCATGGCGGTGGATGACTCCATCAGCATGGTCTCCCTGCTGCGCAACATGGAGGAGTTCTTCGCCCGCGAGTCGTGCGGCTGGTGCACGCCCTGCCGCGATGGCCTGCCCTGGAGCGTCAAGCTGCTGCGCGCGCTGGAGCGTGGCGAAGGGCAATCCGGCGATCTGGCGACTCTGGAACAACTCTGCGGTTTCCTTGGCCCGGGCAAGACCTTCTGCGCCCACGCACCGGGCGCCGTCGAGCCGCTGGCCAGCGCCATCAAATATTTCCGCGCCGAATTCGAGGCCGGGATCAAAGGCAGCGGTGATAACCGCAAGCCGGTCAAAGGGATCCAGCCCAATCTGCTGGGCGAGCGCTGGTAACGACACCACAGATTTCACAAAACAGGTTTCAGGGAAGTTGTATGGCAACCATTTATGTAGACGGCAAAGAGTACGAGGTAGACGGAGCAGATAACCTGCTGCAAGCCTGTCTGTCGCTGGGTCTGGACGTCCCCTATTTCTGCTGGCATCCGGCGCTGGGTAGCGTGGGAGCCTGCCGCCAGTGTGCAGTCAAACAGTATCAGAATGCCGATGACAAACGCGGTCGTCTGGTCATGTCCTGCATGACCCCGGCCACCGATGGCAGCTACATTGCCATCGAGGATGAAGAGGCTAAAGAATTTCGCAAGAGCGTGGTGGAGTGGTTGATGACCAACCACCCCCACGACTGCCCGGTGTGTGAAGAGGGCGGCGCCTGCCACCTGCAGGACATGACGGTGATGACCGGCCACAACAGCCGTCGCTACCGCTTCACCAAACGCACCCATCAGAATCAGGAGCTGGGCCCCTTCATCGGTCACGAGATGAACCGCTGCATCGCCTGCTACCGCTGCGTCCGTTATTACAAGGATTATGCCGGTGGCGAGGATCTCGGGGTCTACGGTGCCCACGACAACGTCTATTTCGGGCGGGTCGAGGATGGCACCCTGGAGAGCGAATTTTCCGGCAACCTGGTGGAGGTCTGCCCCACCGGCGTCTTCACCGACAAGACCCACTCCGAGCGTTACAACCGCAAGTGGGACATGCAGTTTGCCCCCAGCATCTGCCAGCAATGCTCCGTGGGCTGCAACATCAGCCCGGGTGAGCGTTATGGCGAGCTGCGTCGCATCGAAAACCGCTTCCACGGCAGCGTCAACCACTACTTCCTCTGTGACCGTGGCCGCTTTGGCTATGGCTACGTCAATCTGGCCGACCGTCCGCGCCAACCGCTGCTCAAAGATGGCAACGACCAGCTGACCATCACAGTCGATGGCGCCCTCAACCGCGCCGCCGATGCCCTGCGCAGTGCCAGCGACCTCATCGGCATCGGATCGCCCCGCGCCTCGCTGGAGAGCAACTTTGCCCTGCGCGAACTGGTGGGCGAAGCTAACTTCTACGCAGGCGTCGAGCAGGCAGAATGGGCCTGTCAGCTGAAGATGCTGCAGATCCTGCAACAGGGCGGCGTGCCAACCCCGAGCCTGCGGGACATGGAAGAGGCCGACGCCATTCTGCTGCTCGGCGAGGATGTCACCATGAGCGCAGCCCGTATCGCGTTGGCGCTGCGCCAAGCCGTCAAGGGCAAGGCCCGCGAGCTGGCCCGCAAGATGAAGGTCGATCTGTGGCAAGTCGCCGCCGTTCAGACCCTGGGTCAGAACGAGCGCTACCCGCTGCTCATCACCAGTCTCGACACCACCCGTCTTGACGATGTGGCGGCCGACAAGCTGCACGCCCCCTATGCCGATCAGGCGCGCCTTGGCTTTGCCATCGCCAACCTGCTCGACCCTAGTGCTCCGGCCGTGGCCGACCTCTGCCCCGAACTGCAGGCACAAGCGACTCGCTGGGCCAAGCTGCTCGGCAACGCCAGGAAGCCGCTCATCATTGCAGGCTCCACTGCCTGCGATGTGACGCTGGTCGAAGCAGCCAGCAATATTGCTCGTACCCTGAAAGGGCGTGGTCTGGAAGCCAGCATCGCGCTGGTTGGCCAGGAGGCCAACTCGCTGGGTCTGGCCATGCTGGGTGCTCACACATTGGCAGATAAGCCACTCGAAGCCGCCCTTGCGCGTATCGAGTCAGAAGAGGGGTTGGCGCTGGTTACCCTGGAGAACGATCTCTACCGCCGCGCGCCACGCAACCGGGTGGATGCTGCGCTGACACGGCTGCAGCACCTGCTGGTCATCGACCACCAGGCGACCCCGACCGCCAACAAGGCTGATCTGGTGCTGCCAGCGGCCAGTTTTGCCGAGGCCGATGGCACCCTGGTGAACATGGAAGGGCGCGCCCAGCGCTTCTTCCAGGTCTATGCGCCCGCCTTCTACAACGCCGATATTCAGGTGCGTGAAGGGTGGCGCTGGCTGGCGGCGCTGCAAGGGGCGATCGAACGCAAGCCGCTGCGCTGGCAGAACTTCGAGCAGATCAGCCACGCTTGCGCCAGCAGCCACCCGCTGCTCGCTACCATGCTGGAAGCGGCGCCCAATGCAGGCTTGCGGATCCGAGGCATGCGACTGGCCCGTGAGCCGCACCGCTACAGCGGTCGCACCTCCATGCTGGCGGATCAGAACGTCAGCGAGCCACGGGTAGCGCAAGACCCCGACTCCCCCTTCAACTTCTCCATGGAGGGGTATGCCGGAGCCCGTCAGCCGCTGCCGCAAGTACCGTTCGCCTGGGCGCCGGGCTGGAACTCTCCCTCCGCCTGGAACAAGTTCCAGGATGAAGTCGGTGGCAAACTGCGCGCCGGCGATCCGGGTCGCCGTCTGCTGGAAGCAACAGACCCGCAGGCAGAAGGCAAGGAGCTGCTCGGCTGGTTCACCACCATCCCCGCCCCCTTCAAGGCCGCAGAGGCGCTGCAAGTGGTTAATTATGCCCAGCTGTTTGGCGGCGAGGAGCTGTCGGCCCGCAGCCCGGTTATTCAGGCCCGAATGAACGAACCCGAGCTGGTGCTCAATCCCCTTGATGCGCAGCGTCTGGCCCTCCACGGGGGTAATCAGGTCTCCTTCTCCTGGGGCGGTAGCCACTGGCAACTGCGTCTGCGGCTTAGCGAGCAGCTGAGCGCCGGTCTGGTGGGGCTCCCCCTTGGGGTGAACGGCCTGCCGACGGCCCTGCAACAAGCCTCAATCACTAACCTGCAGGAGGTGATCGCATGAGTGAGTCGCTGATCGATCTGTTGCTGGAAGTGGGCAAGGCACTGATCGTGCTGGTGGGGATCGTGGGGGCTGGCGCCTTCATGAGCTTTATCGAGCGCCGTCTGCTGGCCCTGTGGCAGGATCGCTACGGCCCCAACCGGGTGGGGCCGTTTGGTCTGCTCCAGCTGGCCGCCGACATGATCAAGATGTTCTTCAAGGAGGACTGGATCCCGCCGTTCGCTGATCGGCGGATCTTTATCCTGGCCCCCATCATCGCCTTCACTGCCTTTATTCTGGCGTTTGCGGTGGTGCCCATCACCCCCACTTGGGGCGTGGCGGATCTCAATGTGGGGCTGCTCTACATCCTGGCCATCGCAGGGCTGGCGGTCTATGCGGTGCTGTTCGCCGGCTGGTCGAGCAACAACAAATACTCATTGCTCGGCAGCTTGCGCGCCTCGGCTCAGACCCTCTCCTACGAGGTATTTCTCGGGCTATCCCTGATGGGGATTGTGATCCAGACCGGCAGTTTCAACCTGCGGGATATCGTCGAAGCACAGGCAGACTTGTGGAACGTGGTGCCCCAGATCTTGGGCTTTGTCACCTTCCTGTTTGCCGGTGTCGCCGTCACCCACCGTCACCCGTTCGATCAGCCGGAAGCCGAGCAGGAGCTCGCCGACGGCTATCACATCGAGTATGCGGGGATGAAGTGGGGTCTCTTCTTCGTGGGCGAGTATATCGGCATCGTGCTGGTCTCCTCGCTCATCGTGACCCTCTTCTTCGGTGGCTGGCACGGCCCCTGGTTGCCCCCCTTCATCTGGTTTGCCCTGAAGACCGCCTGTTTCATGGTGTTCTTCATCCTGCTGCGGGCTTCCCTGCCTCGCCCGCGCTTTGACCAGGTGATGTCGTTTGGCTGGAAAGTCTGCTTGCCGCTGACCCTAATCAATATGCTGGTCACCGCGGCAGTTGTACTGATAAGTACGCAGTGAGGCACTCATTATGAAAATTGTTAGCATTATTCAGGGTGTCGGCACCCAGTTACGCAGCCTGGCCATGGTCTTCTCCCATGCCTGGCGGCCCCGTGAAACTCTCAACTATCCGGAGCAGGCAGTCTATGCCGCCCCCCGCTACCGCGGTCGCATCGTGCTGACCCGTGACCCCGACGGGGACGAGCGTTGCGTGGCCTGCAACCTCTGCGCGGTCGCCTGCCCGGTGGGCTGCATCTCGCTGCAAAAATCCGAGCGGGAAGATGGTCGCTGGTATCCGGAGTTCTTTCGCATCAACTTCTCTCGCTGCATCTTCTGCGGCCTGTGCGAAGAAGCTTGCCCCACCACCGCCATCCAGCTGACACCGGATTTCGAGATGGGTGAGTATCGCCGCCAGGATCTGGTGTACGAGAAGGAAGATCTGCTGATCAGCGGGCCCGGCAAATACCCGGACTACAACTTCTATCGCATGAGCGGGATGGCCATCGACGGCAAGCCGAAAGGGGATGCCGAAAACGAAGCCAAGCCCATCGATGTCAAGAGCCTGCTGCCCTGAGGAGTCAATCATGGAACTGGCATTTTATGCCTCGGCCCTGGTGGCCATTTACAGCACGCTGCGGGTGATCAGCACCAGCAATCCCATGCATGCGCTGCTCAATCTCATCATCTCTCTCATCGCCGTGGCCATGATCTTCTTCTGCCTGGGTGCCGCCTTTGCCGGCGCCCTGCAGGTGATCGTCTACGCCGGCGCCATCATGGTGCTGTTCGTGTTCGTGGTGATGATGCTGAACCTGGGGAGTGCCCAGGCACAGGAGAAAAAGTGGCTCACCCCCATGACCTGGGGGGGCCCAGCCCTGCTCTCGCTGATCCTGCTGGGCTTTCTGGCCCACGGCATTCTCGGGGTGACCGGGGGCCTGATCGGAGTGACCGAGGTGACCGCCAAGCAGGTGGGTGTCGAGCTCTTTGGCCCCTATGTGCTGGCGGTGGAGCTTGCCTCCATCCTGCTGCTGGCGGGTCTGGTGACCGCCTATCACCTGGGTCGGGAAGAGAAGAGCGGTGAAGTGCTCTCCGTCCCGCGCTCTGCTTCCCGCTCTGCACAAGAAGGAGGTCAGCAATGAATGGAATCCCTATGGAGCACGGCCTCCTGCTGGCCGCGGTGCTCTTCTGCATCGGCTTGTGCGGTCTGCTGATCCGCCGCAACCTGCTCTACATCCTGATGAGTATCGAGATCATGATGAATGCCTCGGCACTGGCGTTTGTGGTGGCGGGTAGCCGCTGGGCCCAGGCCGATGGCCAGATCATGTATATCCTGGTGATTTCTCTGGCGGCAGCGGAGGCCAGTATCGGCCTCGCCCTGTTACTGCTGCTCTATCGTCGTTACCACACCCTGAACGTGGACAATGTGAGCGAGATGCGCGGATGAGCCTCTTATATCTGACTTTTCTATTTCCGCTGCTGGGATGGCTGGTGCTGGCCTTCTCCCTCGGTCGGTTTGGTGAGCGTACCTCGGCGCTGGTCGGGGTAGGCTCCATTGGCCTGTCGGCCCTCACTACCCTGTGGGTCGGCATGGACTTTCTGGGCAACCCGCCCGAGGGGGGCGTCTATATCCAACACCTGTGGCAATGGATGGCGGTGGGCAACTTTACCCCGAGCTTCTCGCTGGCACTGGATGGCCTGTCGCTGACCATGCTGGGGGTGGTGACCGGGGTGGGTTTCTTTATCCACCTGTTCGCCTCCTGGTATATGCGCGGGGAAGAGGGTTACTCCCGCTTCTTCACCTACACCAACCTCTTTATAGCCAGCATGCTGTTTCTGGTGCTGGCCGATGACCTGCTGTTTGTCTACCTCGGCTGGGAAGGTGTGGGGCTGTGCAGCTACCTGCTGATCGGCTTCTACTACAAGGATCGCAACAACGGCGCGGCCGCCCTCAAGGCATTTGTCGTGACCCGGGTGGGTGATGTCTTCCTCGCCATCGGCCTGTTTATCCTCTATCGGGAACTGGGCACCCTCAATATCCACGAGCTGCTGGTGCGCGCGCCCACCCTGTTTGCCGAGGGCTCCCCTGCCCTGTCACTGGCCTGTCTGATGCTCCTGGGTGGCGCGGTCGGCAAATCGGCCCAGCTGCCGCTGCAAACCTGGCTGGCGGATGCGATGGCAGGCCCGACCCCGGTCTCTGCGCTGATCCACGCCGCCACCATGGTGACCGCCGGTGTCTACCTGATTGCTCGTACCCACGGCCTGTTCCTGCTGGCGCCGGAGATCCTCCATCTGGTCGGGCTGGTTGGCGCCATCACGCTAGTGCTGGCAGGCTTTGCCGCGCTGGTTCAGACCGACATCAAACGGATCCTTGCCTACTCCACCATGAGCCAGATTGGCTACATGTTCCTAGCACTCGGTGTCGGTGCATGGGAAGGGGCCATCTTCCACCTGATGACCCACGCCTTCTTCAAGGCGCTGCTGTTCCTCTCCGCTGGTGCCGTTATCGTCGCGACCCATCACGAGCAGAACATCTTCAAGATGGGCGGCCTGCGCAAGAGCCTGCCGCTGGTCTATGCCTGCTTCCTGGTGGGTGGCTCGGCACTGGCCGCGCTGCCGCTGGTCACCTCGGGTTTCTACAGTAAGGACGCCATCCTGTGGCAAATAGAAGCCTCTGGCCAAAGCGCTCTGCTGTGGGCCGGTCTGGTAGGGGCATTCCTGACCTCTCTCTACACCTTCCGACTGATCTTTATCGCCTTCCATGGCAAAGAGCAGACCAAAGCCCATGCGGGCCACGGTCTGGCTCACAATCTGCCGCTGCTGGTATTGCTGGTGCTCTCTACCGGCATCGGGGCGCTGATCACCCCGCCGCTGGCCGGGGTGCTGCCCGCAGGCCCTGGTGATCATATCGAAGAGGGGCGCCATGCACTGGAAATCACCTCTGGCATCATCGCCATCGCAGGCATTGCGCTGGCCGCGTTTCTGTTCCTTGGTGAGCGCCGTCTGGCCACCTCCATTGCCAACAGCGCGCCAGGCCGCCTGCTCAGCACCCTCTGGTTCAACGCTTGGGGCTTTGACTGGCTCTATGACCAGCTGTGGGTCAAACCCTATCTGCTGGCGACCCGGCTGCTGGCCCACGACCCGCTGGACTGGATGATGGGCCTGCCCGCCTGGCTTGCCCTGCGTGGCAACCAGCTGCTGGCCTGGACCGTGACCGGCAAGTTGCGCTGGTATGCCGCCTCCATGGGGATCGGCGCCGTGCTGGTGCTGGCGCTGTTGCTGCTGGGGTAACGCGATGAACAACCGGACAATCATACAGCCAGGCTGTTTGCTCTCCCTGATGGAACAGGGAGCGCAATCTCATATGAACTTGAACGAGAGCTGATACCGTGACCTTACTCTGGATCTTGCTAATTCCTTTTATCGGCGGCTTGCTCTGCTGGCAGATGGAGCGTCTCGGCGGGCAGTTTGTCCGCTGGGTGGCCCTGCTCTCCATGAGCGCCAGCCTGCTGCTCTCCTGTGCCATCTGGCTAAGTGGTGATTTCTCCCTTGCCACGACCGGCCTCGACAGCGCGGGCGTCTCCGGTGCTGCCTCCGCCTGGGCCGCCGAGTGGCGCCTGCCGTGGATCCCCCGCTTCGGCATCTCTTTGCATATCGCGGTGGATGGCCTGTCGCTCTTGATGGTGATCCTCACCTGCTTTATCGGGGTACTGGCCATCCTCTGTTCGTGGAAAGAGATCGTGCAGCGCATCGGCTTCTTCCACCTCAACCTGCTCTGGATCCTGGGCGGCGTGCTCGGGGTCTTCATGGCGCTGGACCTGTTCCTCTTCTTCTTCTTCTGGGAGATGATGCTGGTCCCCATGTACTTCCTGATTGCGCTCTGGGGCCATTCGGTCACTGACGGCAAATCACGGATCAACGCAGCAACCAAGTTCTTTATCTACACCCAGGTTTCGGGCCTTATCATGCTGGTGGCCATCATCGGGCTGGTGCTGACCCACCAGCATGCCACCGGAGTCTTCACCTTCAACTATCTGGAGCTACTCAATACCCCGATGAGCAAGGGCGTTCAGTGGCTGCTGATGCTGGGCTTCTTTATCGCCTTCGCGGTCAAGATGCCGCTGGTACCGCTGCACGGCTGGCTGCCGGATGCCCACAGTCAGGCGCCGACCGCAGGTTCGGTGGATTTGGCCGGTATTTTGCTGAAAACCGCCGCCTACGGTCTGCTGCGCTTTGCCTTGCCGCTCTTCCCCGAAGCATCCGCAGAATTTGCTCCCTACGCCATGGTGCTTGGCCTGATCGGGATCGTCTACGGTGCCATCGTGGCCTTTGCCCAGACCGACATCAAACGGCTGGTAGCCTACACCAGCATCTCCCACATGGGCTTTGTGATGATCGCCATCTACTCGGGTAGCGAGCTGGCCCTGCAGGGCGCCGTGGTGCAGATGATCGCCCACGGTCTCTCCGCCGCCGGCCTCTTTATCCTCTGTGGTCAGCTCTACGAGCGGCTGCATACCCGCGACCTGCGCCAGATGGGCGGCCTATGGGGGCGCCTGCGCTATCTGCCCGGTGTGATGCTGTTCTTCTCGGTGGCGTCGCTCGGCATGCCGGGTACCGGCAACTTCGTCGGCGAGTTTCTGATCCTGGTCGGCAGCTTCCAGGTGGCTCCTGTCATCACGGCAGTCGCCACCTTCGGTCTGGTACTGGCCTCGGTCTACTCCCTTATCATGCTGCAGCGCGCCTGCTTTGGCCCTACCAAGGATGAGAGCGTGCTCAAGGGACTGGATCGCCGCGAGCTGACCATGATGATGGTGATTGCCGGTCTACTGGTACTGCTTGGCCTCTATCCCCAACCCGTGATTGATACCGCCAGCAGCAGCCTTATCAACGTGCTGCACTGGTATCTGCTGCCGACTGCTGGAGCCCTGCAATGACTTTCTCCGCTTCCCAACTGCTGGCACTGCTTCCCCTGCTGTTGACCACCGGGGCCATGGCGGCCCTGATGCTGGCCATCGCCTGGCGCCGCTGTGTCACTACCGCCTTTACCGTCACCATTGTTGGTCTCAACCTGGCACTGTTCTCGCTGCCCATCGTGATGGCGCAAGGGGATCAGGGGGTCACCCCGCTGCTGCAAGTGGACAGTTACGCCGTCTTCTACATGGGACTGGTGCTCATCGGCGCCCTGGCCACCTGCACCTTCGGTCAATCGTGGCTGAAAGCCTACCCGGACAACCGGGAGGAGTTCTTCCTGCTGCTGCTGATCGCCACCGCTGGTGGTCTGGTGCTGGCCTGCTCCCGTCACCTCGCCTCTCTCTTTATCGGGATCGAGATGCTGACCCTGCCGATGTTCGGTCTGGTGGGTTACGCCTACCGCGAGCGCCACTCGCTGGAAGCCGCGGTGAAATACATGGTGCTCTCTGCCGCAGCTACCGCCTTCCTGCTGTTTGGCATGGCGCTGCTCTATGCACAGGCAGGCAGCCTGAGCTTTGCAGCCCTGGGGCAGACCCTGGCCGAGAGCCCGGCTCACCACCCGCTGCTGATGGGGGGTTTGGGGTTAATGCTGGTCGGTTTCGCCTTTAAACTCTCCCTGGCCCCCTTCCACCTCTGGACCCCGGATGTCTACGAAGGTGCCCCGGCACCGGTCGCCACCTTCCTCGCCACCGTCAGCAAGGTGGCGGTCTTTGCCGTGCTGCTGCGCTTCTATCTGGCGGTACCGGCGGCGAGCGATCCCATGATCCACTGGCTGCTGGCAGCCATGGCGGTCATCTCCATCCTGGTCGGCAACCTGCTGGCGCTGGTGCAAACCAACATCAAACGGATGCTGGGTTACTCCTCCATCTCCCACTTCGGCTACCTGCTGGCGGTAATCGTGGCGAGCCGATTCGGCCAGATGCCGGTGGAAGCAGCCGGGGTCTACCTGCTGATGTATCTGTTCACCAGCCTGGGTGCCTTTGGGGTGGTGAGCATGATGTCGAGCCCCTATCGCGGCAAGGATGCAGACTCCCTGCACAGCTATCGCGGCTTGTTCTGGAAGCGTCCGTACCTCACAGCCGTGCTGACGGTGATGATGCTCTCCTTGGCAGGCATCCCGATGACCCTCGGCTTTATCGGCAAGTTCTACCTCATCGGCGTCACCGTCGAGGCGCAGCTCTGGTGGCTCTCCGGTGCCATCGTGCTCGGCAGCGCACTGGGTCTCTACTACTACCTCAAGGTGATGGTGACCCTCTATCTGCGCGAACCGGGTATGCAGCAGCGGGATGCCAGCGCCGACTGGGCGCTCTCCTCCGGTGGTGTGGTAGTGCTGCTCTCTGCAGCGCTGGTGGTGTTGCTGGGGCTCTATCCCCAGCCCGTCATCAGCCTGGTACAAGGGTTTCAGCACGTGGTATTGCAGTAACCTTCACAGACGTTCCCCCTCACCATTACCCGCAAAACCGGCAGCCTTGGCTGCCGGTTTTCTATTTCCGGTCCGACAGCATCGCGCACTCCGCGAGCCAGCAAATGACAGGTCAATCAACGAGGGTGATGCCCATCATGCTTTTTGCCATACAACCAGAACCGGGCAGGATCGTCATACCCTCTTGAATCTCTAACTGATATATTGATCACATTCTGGAATGGAGTTCAGATTGATGAAGCAACACTACGTTTGCCAATTTAACCCGACAGAACTGGCCGCCACGCTGGCACCCTTGCAAGGAGGCAAGCTGACCATACTGCTGGCCGAACAGGATTGCGCGCAGGTTCCCCTGTTGCAGCAGTTGTGCCGCGACTTCAACATCGCCCTGGATAGCGCCATTTTCCCCCAGCTGATCGGTGCGCAAGGATTGTTACCGCAAGGGGCCTGGCTACTGCCCAGAGCCAACCCCTATCACGCCACACTGCTGCCCCTGACACCGCAAGCCAGCGCAGCATCCCTTGCTCAACTGATTGCGGAACAGGTGGAGAGCATGCTGGCCACCTGGCCAACCCCTTCGCCACCACCAACCCTTTTTCTGACCTTCGACAACCTCATTCCCAATATCGCCTCCATTCTGGATGCGCTTTATCTGCAGCTGGCCAATCGCGTCAACTATGCCGGCGCCAACGCAGGCAGCGGCAGCTTCACCCCCCTTGCCTGCCTGTTCGACAATCAACGGCAACTTGCCTACGGGGTCACCTGCACGCTGCTGCCCAGCAACAGCTTTCCCTTTCTGGAACATGGTTATCAACTCTCGGCCCAACCAATGCTGGCCACCAGCAGTGAAGCGAACCAGATTGCCTACATCGACTGGCAACCGGCCTTTCAAAAATATCAGGGGCTGATCCGCCAGCAATTCCAGCACACTATGGTGCGCGAGGAGCTCTACCGTTTCGTGGTGCACATGCCACTGGGCCTGCTGCGGGCCAACGGGGATGTGATTGTCAGGATCCCCGTCGAGGCAAACGATGACGGCGCCCTGCTCTGCGCCGGCGAGGTCGCAGAGCACAGCATCCTCACTCTGCTGAAGGCGCCAGAGAGTGCCACCGAACATGCCTGCTCACTGGCCAGGCGCCTCAACCAGCAACAAACCCTCACCCGGGCACACTTGCTGGAGGTCTACTACTGCGCGGGACGCCAGCTCCACTTCGACCAGCAGACGGTGACCGAGCTGCACACCCTGCTGAGCGACTCGGGCGCTGGCGAGCTGGCAGGCGCCCTCTCCCTTGGCGAAATTGGCAGCGTGCGCCGCGGGGATTACCCCCAATTTCATAACGGCGCCATTCTCTGTAACGGGGCATTGATATGAACAACGACCACGCCATGGCCATCGTCTGCGATCTGGCGCTCTGCATCGGGCGTGAAGTCACGCTGGATGCGCTGCTCACCAAGGTACTGCAACGTTTTATGCATCACTGCGCCACGCCGGTTGCGCGGTATTGCAGCAACAACGGGAGGGATACAAGCTGCTCAAGGTGATCGGCGACGAGCAGCTGCGCCAGCACACCGGCACCACCCTGCCACTGCCTGGGTGGGTCAGCGAGGAGGAGCACTGCCTGCTGCAACAGACGCTCCCCCTGCCGGGCAGCCGCCCCTACCAGTTTGCCTATCGGCTCAAGGTTGAAGGGGGTTATCTCATCTTGCTGCTCGCCCCCAGCCACATCAGCAGATCGTACCGGTCTGCCATCTGTTCAGCCCGGTGCTCGGCAACCTGGCCCGCGCCATTTCCCTCTGCAAGGACAGCGAGCTGCTCGCCCTGCGTCAGCAGGCCGAACTGAAGGACCTGAAACACTTCAACGAATCCCTGCTCAAGGCCATCCCGATCCCTGTGTTCTACAAAGATATCGAGGGGCGGTTTCTGGGCTGCAACCAGGCCTTCAATCAGGTGATCGGCATCGGCAAGGAGGCGCTGCTGGGTCGACGGGTCGAGGAGCTGCTGCCAGTCGGGCTTGCCGAGGCCTACAGCATGCGGGAAGCCGAGTTGCTGCGAAGTCGCCAGCCCCAGTGCATCGAACAGCAGTTGCATGATCGCAATGGCATGCGCTATCAGGTCATCTGTTTCAAGGATCTCTTCTATGACCATCAGGGGATGGTTGCCGGCATCATCGGCACCCTGGTCGACATCACCCGCCTTAAAGAGAGCGAGCGTCACCAGCGTGATCTGCTGTTCCAGACCATCAGTGCCCTCGCCAGCGCTATCAGCCACAAGGATCGCAACAGTGCGGGCCATGAGCTGAGGGGGCGCGATTTGGCACTGGCCATCGGGCAGGCCATGCAACTGCGGCAAGAGCGGCTGGATGCGCTGGGACTGGCGGCCATGGTGCACAATATCGGCCTGCTGCAGATCCCCACCGAGATCATCACCCGCCCACGTGAATTGCGGCCGGTGGAGTTCGAACTGATCAAGCAGCACCCCCAGGCCGGCCACGATATTCTCAAACAGATCGACTTCCCCTGGCCCATCGCCACCATAGTGCTGCAGCACCACGAAAACCTCGATGGCAGCGGCTATCCACAGGGGCTACAGGGAGATGCGATCTCGCTGGAGGCGAGGATTATACGGGTCGCCGACTCCCTGGCCGCCATGACGGCCCACCGGCCGTTCCGGCGTGCCCTCCCCCTCACCGATGCGTTCACCGAACTGACGCGCTACGCCGGTGTGCATTACGACAAACAGGTGGTCGATGCCTGTTTCGCCGTCTGGCAAGCGGGCTACCGCTTTACTACCACCTGACTCTGGTTGCACCAAGATGATGTTAAAAGATCTACCGCCATCCATTCAGCCACCGGGCGTCAACTCTCACCCCACCGCAGCCCTGCTCCATCAGGTGATGGAACAGCTACCCTATCGCGTCCTGTTGAAAGATACCCGTTCACACTTCATCGCCTGCAACCGTCTGCTGGCCGACGATCTGGCCCTCACTCCGGCCGAACTGGTTGGCAGGTGCGATGCCGATTTTTTCCCGGCCGAGCTGGCCCAACGCTATCGGGATGACGATCTCCAGGTCATGGCCAGCGGCACAACCCGGCATCACGAAGAACCCTATCTGAAAGGGGGTGAAGACCGCTGGCTCAGTACCACCAAGTTTCCCCTGTACGATGAGCTGGGCAAGGTGATCGGCGTCGGTGTTTTCTTCGAAGATATCACCGACCAGAAGCTGCAGCAGGAGCGTCTCCAGCAATATACCTGGACGCTTGAAGCCATTACCCGCGCCCACCATGCCATGCTCAAGCAGGGGGACGAGCAGACACTACTGCAGGAGATCTGCGATGCCATCACCTTCGATGGTCGCTTTCCTTTGGTGATCGTGCTGCAGGCCGCTGATCAGGACAGTAGGCAGATCCTGGCGCAGGCAGGTCAGGCTATCTGGTTTGCCAGCGATGACTGGCTCACCCGGGATGTGGCCCTGCTCCGGGCCATCAGCTCAGGCGAGATGCTTAACGAAGCACTCGGCATCGAACTGGTTCACCACTCCGCCACCCTGAGGGGCCGGCTGCTGCTGCCATTACCGTGGCAAGCCACAGTGCCAGGTGGCCTGCTTATTCACAGCACGCAGGCCAGAGCCTTCACCGATGAGGAAGTACACCTCTTCAACGGACTGGCTGACTACCTGACCTATGGCCTGCAAGCTCGTCGTACCCAGCAAGCCTATCTCGCCGCTCAGCGAGAAAAAGCCATGCATGCCCGTCAATTGGAGCTGGCCCTGGAGGATGCGCTGGGAGCCATCGCTGCCGTGCTGGAACAACGCGATCCCTACACCGCAGGTCACCAGAAGCACGTCGCTACTCTGGCGTTGGCCATCGGTCGGGAACTGGGGCTGGGTGACAAACAGTTACGTGGTCTTTATTTGGGCGCCATGGTGCACGATATCGGTAAAATCCAGGTGCCTGTCGAGATCCTGACCAAACCGGGCAAGCTGACCCCCCAGGAGTTCAATCTGGTCAAGGAGCACCCGACGGCAGGTTATCTGGTGCTCAAGGATATCGACTTCCCCTGGCCCATCGCCCGGATGATCCACCAGCACCACGAGTATCTCGACAGTTCCGGCTATCCGCAGGGGCTCAAGGGAGATGAGATCCTGCTGGAGGCCCGCATCCTCACCGTTGCCGATATCGTCGAATCCATGTCCTCGGATCGCCCCTATCGCGCCGCCCTCGGCATTCCCCAGGCCCGTGAGCAGATCATCCAGATGCGCGGCCATCAGCTCGATGCGGATGTGGTGGATGCCTGTCTGCGGATCCTCGACCGGGGAGACTTTATCCCCCAACCGCTCGGCAAGCCGTAACGACACGGATAAAAAAACCGGCCAATTGGCCGGTTTCTGTTTTTATGCGCTGGCGCTCTCTCTATTAACCCAGACGAACCCGGGCGTTGCGGAACATCCGCATCCAGGCGCCGTCCTCGCCCCAGTTGTCCGGGTGCCAGGAGTTGGCCACGGTGCGGAACACCCGCTCCGGGTGCGGCATCATGATGGTGGCGCGGCCATCTGTGGTGGTCACTGCGGTGATACCATCCGGCGAGCCGTTCGGGTTGGCAGGATATTGCTCGGTCACGCTGCCGCGGTTGTCGACAAAGCGCAGTCCTACCAGACCGCTCTGCTGCAGTGCGTTCAGGTGAGCGGCATCGCGCACCTCGACACGCCCTTCCCCGTGGGAAACGGCAATGGGCATCACCGAGCCTGCCATGTCGGCGAAGAAGGCCGACGGGGACTCCTGCACCTCAACCAGACTGAAGCGGGCCTCGAAGCGCTCGGAGCGGTTGCGTACAAAGCGCGGCCAGAGATCGGCACCCGGGATGAGTTCTCGCAGGTTGGACATCATCTGGCAACCGTTGCACACCCCCAGAGAGAGGGTGTCGCTGCGCTCGAAGAAGCGCTGGAACTGCTCGCGGGCGTTGTCGTTGAACAGGATGGACTTGGCCCAGCCTTCCCCCGCCCCCAGCACGTCACCGTAGGAGAAACCGCCACAGGCCACCAGGGTCTGGAACTCCTCCAGCTTGATGCGACCGGAGAGAATATCGCTCATATGGACATCGACCGCCGCGAAACCGGCACGATCGAACGCCGCCGCCATCTCCACGTGGGAGTTGACCCCCTGCTCGCGCAGCACCGCCAGACGGGGAGAGACCCCGCGGGCGATATAGGGGGCAGCCACATCCTCGGACGGGTTGTAAGTCAGCTTGGCATGCAGACCCGGATCGGTGGCGTCCTGACGGGCCGCGTGCTCACTGTCGGCACACTCGGGATTGTCGCGCAAGCGCTGCATCTGCCAGCTGGTCTCACCCCAGATGGTGCGAAGTGCGGTACGGCTGGCACGATAGACCTCCTGACCGCCCCGCTGCAAGGTGATGAGGTCCCCTTCGCGCACGCTACCGAGTACATGGGAGCAGGCCGCCAGACCGTGACCGGCCAGCAGGGTCATCACCGTCTCTTTGTCTTCACGACGCACCTGAATGACGGCGCCCAGCTCTTCGTTGAACAGCGCAGGCAGCAGCTCGCCGCCGATGCGATCGAGCTGGATGTCAAGGCCGCAGTGACCGGCAAACGCCATCTCGGTCAAGGTGACGAACAGGCCACCGTCGGAGCGGTCGTGATAGGCGATCAGTTTGCGATCAGCCACCAGCGCCTGAATGGCGTTGAAGAAGCCCTTGAGCTGGACCAGGTTGTCGAGATCCGGCGCCTTGTCACCCAGCTGGCGATAGACCTGCGCCAGCGCCGAGGCGCCGAGGCGCTGCTTGCCATTGCCAAGGTCGATGAGGATAAGGTCGGTCTCACCGAGATCGGTACGCAGTTGTGGTGTGACTGTGTTGCGCACATCCTCAACCCGTGCAAACGCCGAGATGAGCAGGGAGAGCGGCGAGGTAACGCTCTGCTCCTTGCCATCCTGCTGCCAGCGGGTCTTCATGGACATGGAGTCCTTGCCCACCGGAATGGTGATACCAAGAGCCGGGCAGAGCTCCTCGCCCACCGCTTTGACCGCCTCATAGAGACCGGCATCTTCACCCGGGTGACCGGCAGCGGCCATCCAGTTGGCGGAGAGCTTAACCCGCTTGAGGGAACCGATGTGGGCCGGTGCCAGGTTGGTGAGCGCTTCCGCTACCGCCATGCGGGCAGAGGCCGCGTGGGAGAGCAGCGCCACCGGGGTACGCTCGCCCATGGACATGGCTTCGCCGTGATAGCTGTCGTAGGTGGCAGCGGTGACGGCGCAATCGGCCACCGGGATCTGCCAGGGGCCAACCATCTGATCGCGATTGACGAGGCCAGTCACGCTGCGATCGCCGATGGTGATCAGGAAGGATTTCTCCGCCACGGTCGGCAGACGCAGCACCCGCTCGGCAGCCTCGCCCAAGGTGATGCCATCGAGCTGGAGCGCTTTGCCCTGTGCAGGCAGGGTCACCACGTCACGGTGCATCTTGGGCGCCTTGCCGAGCAGCACGTCCAGCGGCAGATCGATGGGCTGGTTGTCAAAGTGGCTGTCAGAGAGGGTCAGATGCTTCTCTTCGGTCGCGGTGCCGATCACTGCATAGGGGGCGCGCTCGCGCTCGCACAGCGCCTTGAACAGCGGCAGCTTGTCCTGCGCTACCGCCAGCACGTAACGCTCCTGGGATTCGTTGCACCAGATCTCCAGCGGACTCATGCCCGGCTCGTCGCTCTGGATGGCGCGCAAATCGAAACGACCACCGCGCTCACCGTCGTTGACCAGCTCCGGCATGGCGTTGGAGAGACCGCCCGCCCCCACATCGTGGATAAAGACGATAGGGTTGTCGTCACCCAGCTGCCAGCAGCGATCGATCACCTCCTGGCAACGGCGCTCCATCTCGGGGTTGTCACGCTGCACCGAGGCAAAGTCGAGATCTTCGGCTGACTGGCCGGAGGCCATGGAGGATGCGGCACCACCGCCCAGACCGATGTTCATCGCCGGGCCGCCCAGCACGATCAGCGCCGCACCGACCGGGATCTCCCCTTTCTGGACATGTTCGGTGCGGATGTTGCCGATGCCGCCCGCCAGCATGATGGGCTTGTGGTAGCCACGCACCTCGACGCCGTTGTGGCTCGGCACCTCCTCTTCGAAGGTACGGAAGTAGCCGAGAATGGCCGGACGGCCGAACTCGTTGTTGAAGGCGGCGCCGCCGAGCGGCCCCTCCTGCATGATATCAAACGCGCTGACGATGCGGCTCGGCTTGCCGAAATCCTGCTCCCAGGGCTGCTCGAAGCCGGGGATGCGCAGGTTGGAGACGGAGAAACCGACCAGACCCGCCTTGGGCTTGGCACCGCGACCGGTGGCTCCCTCGTCGCGGATTTCGCCGCCGGAGCCGGTGGCTGCGCCCGGGAACGGGGAGATGGCGGTCGGGTGGTTGTGGGTCTCCACCTTCATCAGGATGTCGACCTGTTCCTGGTGATACTGGTATTCGCCGTTGGCCGGGCTCGGGAAGAAGCGACCACCCTGGCTCCCTTCCATCACGGCGGCGTTGTCTTTATAGGCAGAAAGGACATGATCCGGCGTCTGCTCGAAGGTGTTCTTGATCATCTTGAACAGCGACTTGGGTTGCTGCTCACCGTCTATTGTCCAGTCGGCGTTGAAGATCTTGTGGCGACAGTGCTCGGAGTTCGCCTGGGCGAACATGTAGAGCTCGATGTCGTTGGGGTTGCGACCCAACTTGGTGAAGTTCTCTACCAGATAGTCGATTTCGTCGTCGGCCAGCGCCAGACCGAGCGCCACGTTGGCTTCGGCCAGGGCTGCGCGACCACCGCCCAGCACATCCACCTGGGTGAAGGGGCGAGGCTCGTGGTGAGCAAACAGGGCGGCAGCTTCGCTCATCTCGGCAAACACCACTTCCATCATCCGATCATGGAGCACGGCGGCAATGGCGCTGCGCTGGGCGGCACTCAGCTCCCCCTGCCCCTTGATGGTCAGGTAATAGGCAATACCACGCTCCAGCCGCTTGACCTGTTTCAGGCCGCAGTTGTGGGCGATGTCGGTTGCTTTGGAAGACCAGGGGGAGATAGTGCCGGGACGGGGGGTAACAAGAAACAGCTGACCGCTGGGGGTGTGTTCGGGGATGGTCGGGCCGTAGCGCAAGAGCTGGCCCAAGGTCGCTCGCTCGGGGGGAGAGAGGGGGCTTGTCAGCTCGGCAAAGTGCACATACTCGGCATAGACATCCTCTATCTCTACTCCACTCTCCGTACCACTCTCATTTCTCATCTGTGCGAAGCGTTGCAGCAGTTTTTGGACACGAAAATCAGACAGTGCTGGGGCACCACGCAAGATATCCATATGACCTTTCTCACCAAGTTTTAAAGTGGGGGGGAATTGAGACGCGCGTATTATAGGGATCTGGCTCACAGCGGACAAACGTTTTTCTCACTTCCGGCAGTGTGACTCTGCGCACACTCTCTGGTATAAAGGTGCCTCTTTTTTGACAAATGCCGATTTTTTCAACAAAGGTACTCACCTACTTGCGCTGCATTTTTCGACTGTTTATCGGGCTATTGTTGACGCTGACGCTGTTTGGCTGCGACTTCTATAGCCCCTCCAGCCAGCTGGAGCAGATCCGCCAGCGAGGCGAGATCCGGGTTGGCACCATCTATGGTCCCACCTCCTATTACCAGCGTGACGACCTCGCCCAGGGGTTCGATTACGAGCTGGCGCAAAATTATGCCGACTGGTTGGGGGTGAAACTCACCATCATCCCGGTCGACACCACTGACCAACTGGTCACCCTGCTGAAAAAGGGCAAACTCGATCTGGCGGCTGCCGCCATCATGGTCACTCCCGAGCGACGCGAGCTGTTTCGCTTCGGCCCGGGCTTCTACCAGGTCTCCCCCAAACTGGTCTACCGCAACGGCAAACCCAAGCCGGCCTCTTTGAACGATATCAAGGGCAAGCTGGTGGTGGCCGCCGGCTCCACCGGTGAAGATCTGCTCAAAGAGATGAGCAAAGAGAATCCGAAACTAGCCTGGAGCACCAGCGACAACGCCGATGTGGAGGAGCTGCTCAAGCAGGTGGTGGATGGCAAGATTGACTACACGGTGGTGCAGGATACCGTGCTGGCCCGTACCCAGCGCTACTACCCGGAGCTCACCGAGGGGCTGACCCTGGCCCAGAAGCAGACCGTTGCCTGGGCCATGAGCAAGCTGCCCGATGACAGCCTCTATGCCAGCGTGATCGACTTCTTCGGTCAGCGCTTTATGGATGGTGCCATCGCCAAGCTAGACGAGAAGTACTTCGGCCACGTGCAGAACTTCGACTTTGTCGATACCCGTACCTTCCTCAAGCGCGCCAAGAGCCTGCTGCCCAAGTACCAACCGCTGTTCCAGACCCACGCCAAGAATATCGACTGGCGCCTGCTGGCCGCCATCAGCTATCAGGAGTCCCACTGGGACCCGCAGGCCCGCTCCTACACCGGCGTGCGCGGCATGATGATGCTGACCGAGCCCACTGCCAAGGCGATGGGAGTCAACGACCGGCTTCATCCGGAAGAGAGCATCAAGGGTGGCTCCCTCTATCTGCAACAAATGATGGAGAAGGTACCGGATTCGGTGCCCGATGACGAGAAGGTGTGGTTTGCCCTCACCGCCTACAACATCGGTTACGGCCACATGATGGACGCCCGCCGCCTGACCAAAGAGCTCGGCAAGAATCCCGACGCCTGGAGCGACGTGAAAGAGGTGCTGCCGCTGCTGCAGCAAGCGCGCTGGCACCGCAAGGTACGTTACGGCTATGCCCGTGGCAGCGAGGCGCGCAACTATGTCAACAACGTGCGCCAGTATTACCAGAGTCTGCTCTGGCTCGACAACGAGCAGCAGAAGGCACATCAGCGGGAGAGTCTCGACAACGACAGCGAGCCCGAGCTGGCCGAGCGCCCCACCGCCATCGCCGAAGTGGTCAATCAGATCACCATGCGCTAACCA
Source organism: Aeromonas aquatilis (assembly GCF_054052405.1). NCBI lineage: Bacteria > Pseudomonadati > Pseudomonadota > Gammaproteobacteria > Aeromonadales > Aeromonadaceae > Aeromonas > Aeromonas aquatilis. The sequence continues at coordinate 44,968 of NZ_JBSTYP010000015.1, forward strand.
GCCATTATTCGGCTGTTTTCACGCAAACTTCTCTGTTAACATCCAATTGCATCGGAGCCTATCCGAAATCGCATTGTTTTCATTATGTTGAGAGATTAAATAACAGCAATTTCGGATGGGCTCCATCAATGACCCAAGGCCGGGACGGCCACCCAGTTGGGAGGAGACCAAAATGCAAAAACGTAGAAAAATCAGTCTGGTCAGAAAAGTGAAGTGCAGCTGGAGCCCCAGAAGAAAACTCAAGCTTAATGACGTCAAGCGCAACCTGTGGCGCAGAAATCGATCCTATACTCTGCTTATTGCAGAGCACACAGCATAAACCCGGCATTAGCCGGGTTTTTTATCTTCATCAACGTCTGATAACCACCTTACACCAGCGCAGCCTTGAACTGTACCGTCCGCTTGGAGATCAGCGAGTTGCAGTGGTTGCAGAAGTAATCCACCGCACCGCACGCCTTGAGCCGCTCCAGCTCCTGCTGGCAGGTGGGACAGATAGCCGTGATGCGAACAGGCGCCTGGCACTGACTACAGGTCTGTTCCTTGCTGCGGGTATCCAGTTCAGCCTGGCATGACGGGCAAAGCAAAGCTTCCATTGTCGACTCCTCATAAAGTGAACCTGCGATGGGCTTGCCCATGGCGGGTTCCCCTCCCCGCCGGACATCACGCCACTGCAGGGGGAATAACAAAGCGGCTGCCGGTGAGGGCAGCCGCAAGGACTTATTTCTTCTTCATCTTCAGCAGGCGTTTGCGCTGACGTTCCTGACTCAGGGTCATGGTGTTCTTCTTGCCTTCAAACGGGTTGACCGACTCCTGGAACTCGACCCGGATCGGCGAGCCCATGATCTTGAGGGACTTGCGGAAGTAGTTCATCAGGTAACGCTTGTAGGAATCCGGCAAATCGTTCAGCTGGTTGCCGTGGATCACGATGCGCGGCGGGTTATAGCCACCGGCGTGGGCATACTTGAGCTTGACGCGGCGACCGTTAACCATCGGCGGCTGGTGATCTTCCTGCGCCATCTGCATGATACGGGTCAGCATCGCCGTGCTGGTACGACGGGTGGCGGACTGGTAAGCCTCCTGAATGGATTCAAACAGGTGGCCGACACCGCTGCCGTGCAGGGCAGAGATGAAGTGGACGCGCGCGAAGTCGATGAAGCCCAAGCGACGATCCAGCTCGTTCTTCACATCCTCTTTCACCTTCTGATCCAAGCCATCCCACTTGTTCACCACCAGCACCACGGAGCGGCCGGAGTGGAGCACGAAGCCAAGAATGCTCAAGTCCTGATCGGTGATGGTCTCCTGGGCATCGATCACCAGCAGGCAGACGTTGGCATCTTCGATGGCTTTCAGGGTTTTGATGACGGAGAACTTCTCCACCGTCTCGTGCACCTTGCCACGACGACGGACACCGGCGGTGTCGATAATGACGTACTTCTGCTCGTCACGCTCCATCGGAATGTAGACGGAGTCGCGGGTGGTGCCGGGCATGTCATAGACGATGACCCGATCTTCACCCAGCATGCGGTTGGTCAGAGTCGATTTACCGACGTTAGGGCGACCGACGATGGCAAATTTGATGGGCAGGTCGGCAAACGGGGTCTCTTTGGTATCTTCTCTGGTATCCAAATCACCAGCGGCTACCATGCGCAGCAGGGCTTCTTCGTCGAAGTCCTCCTCTTCCTCATCCTCATCCTCATCCTGCGCATCTTCATCGGTAGCGGCGTCGACCAGGGTCTCCAGATGGGGAGCCAGGGCCAGTTCCAGCAGGCTCAGCACGCCACGACCGTGGGCGGCCGCGATCTGGTAGACCTCGCCCAGCGCCAGACCATAGAACTCGGAAACCGCGGAATCACCATCGATGCCATCGGTCTTGTTGGCCACCAGAAATACTTTCTTGTGGGCCTTGCGCAGGTGTTCGGCGATGGCTTGATCCGCCGCGGTCAGACCGGCACGGGCATCAACCATGAACAGCACGACGTCCGCTTCTTCGATGGCCAGCAGGGATTGCTCGGCCATCTTCAGCTCAATCCCCTCTTCGGTGCCATCGATACCACCGGTATCGACCACGATAAATTCCAGCTCGCCCAACTTCGCCTGACCGTATTTACGGTCCCGGGTCAGACCGGGAAAATCGGCAACCAGGGCATCCCGAGTACGGGTCAAGCGGTTAAACAGGGTGGATTTCCCCACGTTGGGGCGGCCCACCAGGGCTACTACAGGAGTCATAAAAGCCTCATTCTCAAGACGACAAAGGCTCCGGGTCCGAAGACCAGGAGCCGGATATTCACATTATCGGACGATCAAGGACGCTTGAGGGCGTACAACTTGCCGTCACGGCTCTGCACATACAGGGTCTCGCCATCCACCAGCGGGGCGGCATAGAGACCACTGCTATCGAGCTGCTGCATCGCCTTGATGGTACCGTCGGTACGATCAAGCCAATACAGGTATCCTTCCACATCACCCACCACCACATAGTCACCGAAGATGACAGGTGCAGTGACGGTACGATTTTCCAGCTGGGTGTTGGACCACAGCTCCAGACCGTTGCGACGGTCGATGGCAAACAGGTGGCTGCGACTGTCGGTCAGCACGATGGCATTACCGGTCATCGCCAGATCGCGATAGCCGGAATACTTGCGCTTCCACACTTCATCGCCGGTCATCAGTTTGCGTGCCATCAGCTGACCGTTGTAGGCGATGGCGTAGAGCTCATCACCGGCGATCAGCGGGCTGGCATCGACGTCAACCATGCGGTCCAGCTCGGTGGCACCGCGCGGATCAGCCACCTTGGACTGGCGCACCGGCTGGCCATTGCTCAGCAGCGCGATGCCCACCTTGCCATCGGCACGACCGTAAATCACGGCGCCGTTGGTGATCACCGGTGCACCGGCACTGCGCAGGGTCAGCGGCGGCTGCTCTTCGGAGAGCGACCACTGCATCTTGCCTTCATCAGTGTCGAGCGCGATCAGGCGACCGGAGGTGGTCAATACCACCACGCGGCCATCTTCCACCGCGGGGCTTGCCACCACTTCGCCGGGCACATTGGTCTGCCACAGCACTTCGCCATTCTCTTCGTTCAGGGCGTAGACCACCCCGTTCTCGGAGCCGAGGAACAGCTTGCCGTAACGGGAAACCAGGCCACCGGAGAGACGAGCGCTACGCTTGTCGGCGTTGACCGGCAGGTCGGCCAGATCGACGGTCCAGAGGCGATCGCCACTGGCACGGTCAAAGGCGCTGACATCGCCGTCGCGGGCCGCCGCGTAGATGCGATCTTCTTCCACCACCGGCTTGAGCTGGGAGTAGAAGTCACCGATACCATCACCCACAGTAGATGACCATGCGGTGTCGGCCGTGAAGGCAGATTCAACCTTGGGCAGCGGCGCCATCGGGTTGAGATCCTCTTCCGAACTGAACAGGGAGCAACCCTGCAGAGCGAAGGAGACCGCAGCCCCCAGCGCCACCATCTTGAATAGATTACGCATCCGGTGCCTCACCAGTCGCAACGGCCGGCAGGGCCAGATCGTCCATTTTCAGCTTGAGCTCGGCGCTACCCTGCAGGCCGCCGGCATCCGCCGCCGCCTGATAGGCATCACGAGCCTCTTCGGTCTTGCCCTGCTTTTGCAGCACATCACCACGGGCTTCGGCTACCTGCGCCTTGAAGGCCTCATTCTGGATGGTCGCCAGCTTGGCCAGTGCTTCATCTGCCTTGCCCTGATCATTCAGCACACGGGCCAGACGCAGCGCCGCGATGGGACGAATGCTCTCGTCACCCGTGGTCGCTACCAGCTCCAGCTGCTCGACAGCCAGATCCAGCTTGCCCGCCTTGACGGCAGCGGCAGCCAGTTGCAACGCGGCCAGTTCACCGTAGGAGTCACCCTTGTTGGCGGTGACAAACTGCTGTGCCTGCTCGAAACCGGCGGCATCGCCCTTGGCCAGCTGCTCAATCACCTGGTTGTAAGAGTGGGAGGAGGCCTCCATGGTCTCTTGCTGGTGCTGGTTGTAATAGCGCCAGCCGAACAGACCGACCAGACCGATCACGGTCCCGGCAATCACCGAGGTTCCATTCTCTTTCCACCACTCCTTGATAACCTCAACCTGTTGTTCTTCGGTGGTATAGACTTCCACAGCTTACTCTCCTTTGGCTGCCAGCAGGGCAATGGCGGCGTCAACCTTGACGGTCTGTTGCTCGGCCTGACCACGCAGATATTTGATAGTGATCTCCCCGTTTTGCACCTCGGTCTCACCAAGGATCAGGGCGATTGCCGCGCCGCTCTTGTCGGCACGTTTGAGTTGTTTCTTGAAGTTGCCACCACCGCAGTGGCTCATCAGGCGCAGGTCCGGCAGGGCATCGCGCAGACGCTCGGCCAGCTGGAAGCCAGCCTGTTCGGTCCCCTCGCCCACCATCGCCAGATAAACATCCACCGCCGGGCGGATATCGGCGTTGAGCTCGAGGGTATCCAGCATCAGCACCAGACGCTCCATGCCCATGGCAAAGCCCACGGCCGGGGTCGGTTGACCACCCAGCTGCTCCACCAGACCATCGTAGCGGCCACCGGCACAGACGGTGCCCTGGGCACCCAGACTGCTGGTGACCCACTCGAACACGGTCAGGTTGTAGTAGTCAAGACCACGCACCAGACGCTCGTTCACTTCGTATTTGATACCGGCAGACTCGAGCAGGCGCTTGAGCCCCTCGAAGTGGGCCAGGCTCTCTTCGCCCAGATGGTCGAACAGACGCGGGGCACCCGCCAAAATGGCCTGCACCTTTTCATCCTTGGAGTCGAGTACCCGCAGCGGGTTGCTGTACATGCGGCGCTGGCTCTCTTCGTCCAGCTGATCCTTGTACCGCTCCAGATAGGCCACCAGCGCATCGCGGTAAGCGGCACGCTCGGCGCTCTGGCCCAGGGTGTTGAGCTGCAGGGTGACATGCTCGCTGATGCCAAACAGACGCCACAGGCGGTGGGTCAGCATGATCAGTTCAGCGTCAATGTCCGGCCCGTTGATGCCGAACAGCTCGACACCGAACTGGTGGAACTGGCGGTAACGGCCCTTCTGGGGACGCTCGTGACGGAACATGGGGCCCATGTACCACATCCGGCGTTCCTGGTTGTAGAGCAGACCGTGCTCGATACCGGCGCGGACACAGCTGGCGGTCCCTTCCGGACGCAGGCTCAGGCTGTCGCCGTTACGGTCTTCAAAGGTGTACATCTCTTTTTCGACCACGTCGGTCACTTCACCGATGGCGCGCTTGAACAGATGAGTCTGCTCGACAATCGGCATGCGCACTTCGCTGTAGCCATAGCTGGCAACGACCTGGCGCAGGATCTGTTCAACCTTCTGCCATACCGGGCTCTGCTCCGGCAGGCAATCATTCATACCGCGAATAGCTTGGATCTGTTTTGCCACGTTGATACTCGAGAAAAAGAGGTAAAATTTGGCCGCATTATAGGGATTTTCCCCCCCAAGGTAAAATCAGGGAATCCGGATGCGGGATTTAAAATCAGTCACCTGGAAAAAGGGCCACCCAATGTGGCCCTGTTTCGCTCACTCCTTGTCCATCGGGATCCGGTTAGCGGGATCCAGCATGGCGGCGCGGGCGCGAATGCGGCGCTCCAGAGTTGGAATGAGATCCTTGTTGTCGAGCCGATCGACCCGCTGGCCCCCTTCATAGAAGGCACTCTTGTTGGCGGCACCCGCCAGACCAAGGTCGGAGACCAGCGCTTCGCCCGGGCCATTCACCACACAGCCGATGATGGAAACATCCATCGGGGTGATAATGTCTTCGAGCCGCTCTTCCAGTGCGTTGACAGTGGCGATCACATCGAACTCCTGCCGTGAGCAGGATGGGCAAGCGATAAAGTTGATGCCACGGGAGCGAATGCGCAGGGACTTGAGGATGTCGAAACCGACCTTCACCTCCTCCACCGGATCCGCCGCTAGCGAGATACGCAGGGTGTCGCCGATTCCGTCGGTGAGCAGCATGCCCAGACCAATGGCAGACTTCACTGCGCCGGCACGGAAACCGCCCGCTTCGGTGATGCCCAGATGGAGCGGCTGCTCGATCTGCTTGGCCAGCAGGCGATAGGCGCCAACCGCCAGGAACACATCGGAAGCCTTGACGCTCACCTTGAAATCCTGAAAATCGAGGCGATCGAGATAGTCCACGTGACGCATGGCGGATTCCACCAGCGCTTCGGGGGTCGGCTCGCCGTACTTCTCCTGGATATCTTTCTCCAGCGACCCGCCATTGACCCCGATACGGATCGGGATATTGAGGTCGCGCGCGCAATCGACCACCGAGCGCACTCGCTGCTCATTGCCGATATTGCCCGGGTTGATACGCAGGCAGTCGGCACCGTACTCGGCCACTTTCAGGGCGATGCGATAGTCGAAGTGGATATCGGCGACGATGGGGATGCGGGTCTGCTGTTTGATGAGCCGGAAGGCTTCCGCCGCTTCCATGGTGGGCACGGAGACACGGACGATATCGGCACCGACCCGCTCGATCCGCTGGATCTGCTCGATGGTGGCGGCGACATCTGTGGTCTTAGTGTTGGTCATGGTCTGCACGGTAATGGGGGCATCGCCCCCAACCGGTACATTACCAACCATGATCTGTCTGGATTTACGACGAATGATGGGTGATTCGTGAGAAGACATGGGAAACAGATTACTCCTGCGGCAGTGAGAAGCGGGCTGTACGACCGTTGTTGTAACGGCTCATATCAAACGACTGACCCTTGTAGTCAAGCTTGACGGCCATGGGCGCGCCAATGATGAACCTCAGGGGCTCGGCGCCTTCCAGCACCAGCTCGTCGTTGGCCTTCTTCAGACCACTGAACAGGGTCTTGCCGTTGGCATCCTTCACATCCAGCCAGCAATCGGCGGTGAAGCTCATCTTCAGTTGCGGCGCAGTCGCCGGATCAACGACAGCCTCTTCAGATTCGGTGCCATTGGCGCCGGATACCGCTGCATCGGTCGCAGTGCCGACAGCCGCGCTGACATCGGTCGGGGCAACAGCCGCAGAAGTAGGCGCCAAGGTAGCCGTCGCATCGGAGACCACTGCAGGGGCAACCACGTCCGTGGCGGCCGGTGCGATGGCTGCGCCTTCCACCGGAGCGGTGTTGATCGCATCGGGCGGCGTGATAGCAGGTTCAGCCGGAGTCGAACCGGTTGCACTCATCTCGGTGGCTGCCAGCGCTTCATCACCGGCTGAGCGACGGGAAGTACTCTGCCACCACCAGGCGACCGAGAGCGCAATCAACACCAGGATCACCAGCCAGGTCACCACCTTGAGCCGACTGTCGTTGGCTTGCTGGCGGGAGCGACGGGAGAAACTCTGCATGTCGATATTGTCGGGAGGAGTCAGACCCAGCTTGTCGTAAGCAGCCAGAATGGTCTCGTCGGGGATCCCGACCAGCTTGGCGTAGGTACGCAAATAGCCCCGAATAAAGGTGTGGGACGTGTGCTTGTCGTAGGTATCCGATTCGATAGCGGCGATCAGGGTCAGACGAAGGTGAATGCGAGACGCAACCTGTTCTCGTGTCCAGCCAAGCTGTTCACGGGCGTTGCGCAGCAATTGGCCTGGGCCTACTGCCTGGGAGTCGTCTTGGAAATCGTGTTGCTGTTCAATAGTCATTGGCTAAATAACGCTTGGCTTGTTGCGAAGTGGGATATTGCCTTACCAGCTCAGTCCCGAATTGGTGAAGTAATGCCGGCTTGTCCATCGCCTGCGCCAGCCGAAGTCTCAACCAGAGACTCTCCTCGTTCTCGTCTGACACATCGGCAAAACGGGCGAGGTAGGACTGCACATCAGGCAGCTTGCCATCTTTCATGGAAAGCTCGGCCAAGTCCAGCAATAACCCTGGATTGCGGGGATTATACCCCAAGGCCAGGCGATAGTACTCGCCTGCCTTATCATTTCTGCGATTTTGCAGCGCACAAAGTGCCGCATTTTCATAGGTATCGGCAATTTTTACGTAGCCTGGCTGAATAACAGCCTGGTTGAACGCCTGATCTGCCTCGGCATACCTGCCGCGATCACAGAGGAAGGCACCATAGTTGTTCATTGCGTCAGCATTGGACGGATCCATGGCAAGGGCATTCTTGTAATGGGTCTCGGCTGCCTTGAAATCTCCTACCTTCTGGTAAAAGTAGGCAAAACCGATCTGGATCTGGGGGTTGGAGGGGTCATACTGGAGGGCACGGTCAAGATTGAACTTGGCCTGCTCGGCATTGCCCTGACGCAGGTACTGGATACCCAAGTCGAGGCGGGTTTGGGCAGCCGCCTTGAGGTCAGGACCCACTTCACGCTGGGTCGAGTTCTGGCCAGCGTAAGTGGTCTCGGTCACACAGCCTGGCAGCGCGCAGAGCGCTGCCACTACGATCAATGTACGTGTATCCATTCCCTGTCTATACAATGGCTTAGCATTTAAACCATTTTGACGGAAATCCCATCCTGTTGCATCCGATTTTTGATAGTTCGCTTGGTACGGTCAATCACGTCACCCACCAGCTGACCACAGGCGGCATCGATGTCATCACCACGGGTCTTGCGGACAATCACGGTGAAACCGTACTCCATCAGCACCTTGGAGAAGCGATCGATACGACTGTTGCTCGGCTTTCCGTAAGGGTTGCCCGGGAAGGGGTTGAACGGGATCAGGTTGATCTTACTCGGGGTATCCTTGAGCACCTTGGCCAACTCATGGGCATGCTGCATATCGTCATTGATATGATCGAGCAGCACATACTCGACGGTCACCCGACCACCGTTGGCATTAGACTTCTCGAGGTAACGACGGACACCGGCGAGGAACTCCTCGATGTTGTACTTGTCGTTGATCGGCATGATCTCGGAGCGCAACTTGTCGTTCGGTGCGTGCAGGGAGATGGCCAACGCTACGTCAATCTGGTCGCCCAACTTGTCCAGCGCCGGTACCACACCAGAGGTGGAGATGGTCACCCGGCGCTTGGAGATGCCAAAGCCGTAGTCATCCATCATCAGACGCATGGCAGGCACCACGTTGGCGAGGTTGAGCAGCGGCTCGCCCATCCCCATCATCACCACGTTGGTGATAGGGCGCTTGCCACCGACTACGCGGGCAGCACGCCACACCTGACCGATGATCTCGGAGACTTTCAGATTGCGGTTAAAGCCTTGCTGGGCCGTGGAGCAGAATTTGCACTCCAGCGCACAGCCCACCTGGGAGGAGACGCAGAGGGTCGCGCGGTCATCTTCCGGGATGTAGACGGTCTCGACTTCCTGATCACCCACCTGCAAGGCCCATTTGATGGTGCCATCGGCAGAGCGCTGCTCGCGGCTGATCTCGGGCGCCTTGATCTCGGCGATCGCCTTGAGGCGCTCTTTGAGCACCTTGTTGACGTTGGTCATCTGATCGAAATCATCACACCCAAAGTGATAGATCCACTTCATTACCTGATCTGCCCGGAATGGCTTCTCGCCCAGTTCGACGAAAAAGGCACGCATGGCATCCCGATCAAGATCCAGCAGGTTGATTTTTGTTTCGCTCATCAATGGCCTCAGTTCAAACACTTCATCAATTATTGGCTGACGACGTCAGGGGGCGGCATTGTACAAATAATGGGTCTGGCTTTCCACCTGGAGAATAGAGGGATATTGGGTAAACGGCGAAAACAACAAAGGGAGCCGAAGCTCCCTTGCAGGTATCTGTCGCGAGATTAGTCGCGGGAGCAGAGTTCGTTTTCGCTGAAGAAGTAAGCGATTTCACGCTGGGCAGAGGCAAAGCTGTCGGCACCGTGCACCGCGTTGCGGTCGATGCTCTCGCCGAAGCAGGCACGCAGGGTACCGGCCAGGGCTTGCTCGGGATTGGTCAGCCCCATCAGATCACGGTAACGCTGAACGGCATTTTCCCCTTCCAGCACCTGCACCATGACCGGACCGGAGGTCATAAAGGTCACCAGCGCATCATAGAAAGGACGGCCTTGATGTTCGGCGTAGAAACCCGCGGCCTGGTCGCTGGTCAGACGCAGCATTTTGGCGGCAATGATGGTCAGGCCAGCGCTTTCCATGCGGTGGTAGATCTCACCGATCAGGTTCTTGCTGACAGCATCCGGTTTGACGATAGAGAAGGTACGTTCGATGGCCATTGATATCTTTCCTTAACTACAGAGATTTATTGTTAGAATCCATTTTCGCTGGCGATTATACGTAAACAAAACCGGAAAAAACACACAAACAGGCAACTTTTTATTAAACACCACCCCCTTGAAATCAACATCCACACTCATCTTGACCGAGCGGAGCCGAAAAATATGTGCGCTTGCGCACGATAGTTACCTTAAACCGCCAAAACCCCATCTTTTGCTCACAATTCAAACAGCATGAAAAAGGCACCCGAAGGTGCCTTGTCTCGTTTATCTGGCTTCCGCCAGCAGGGCCCGCGCTATGGTACGCATCCCCAGGGTATTGGCCCCCGGCGCCCAGAGGGCATCGCCGTTGTCACTGAAGCAGGCGGCCAGATCGATATGCAGCCAGCCCATCCCTTCGTTGGCAACGAAACGGGAGAGGAAGCCCGCCGCGTTGGAGGCGCCACCCGGTCCGCCCCCCTTCACCGGACGACTGTTGGCCGTGTCGGCGTAATGGGAGGGGCACTGCTGGCGGTGCCAGGGCTCCAGCGGCAACGGCCAGGCTGGCTCCTGCTCGGCATCGGCATAGGTCATGGCCCGGCTCACCAACCCTTTGTCGAGGCCAAACAGGGCATTGTAGCGCCCCCCCAACGCCATCACAGCGGCGCCGGTCAGGGTGGCGGCATCGATGACCAGCGGTGCGCCGCTGTCGCTCGCCAATTGCAGGCCATCTGCCAGCACCAGCCGCCCTTCGGCGTCGGTATTCACAATCTCGACCGTGGTGCCGTTCTTGTAAGTGAGGATATCCCCCAGCTTGTAGGCGTGACCGGAGACCAGGTTCTCTGCGCAGCAGAGGATCAGCTTCACCCGCTTGTCGAGCCCGCGCAGCATGGCAAGCGCTAGCGCACCGGTGACAATTGCCGCGCCCCCCATGTCACACTTCATGGTGAGCATCCCCTCGGAGCTCTTCATGGAGTAGCCGCCGGAGTCAAAGGTGATCCCCTTGCCCACCAGCGCTGCCGCCACCGGCGCCTTGGGATCCCGCCCCGGATTGAAGTCAAGCTCCAGCAGCACCGGCTCGCGCGCACTACCGCGACCCACCTGATAGAGGCCCACCCATCCAGCCTGTTGCAGCGCTTCGCCTTTCAAAATGCGATGGCTCACCTTGTCCGGCGCCAGCTCGGTAATAAAGGAGGCCGCTTCCACCGCCAGCTCCAGCGGGCCCAGCTGCTCCGGGGTTGCATTGGTCATCTCGCGCACCCAGCGACCACAGAGCCAACGCGCTTCCAGCTCCTCTCTGTCCTCTTCCGAGGACATGGCCCACTGCAGTTGCACCTCGGCCTTGGGGGTTTGCAGCCCTTGGGCAAAGGCCCACTGCTGCTCACGCTCCCAGTGGCCAGCCAGGGTCACTTTCTGGATCCCTTGCAGGCAGAGGCGACGCGCCGCCTGCTGGATATCGAGTAACGGATTGGCCGTCACCAGATGGATCACCATGCCGTCGGCGCGGTGAGAGAGCAGCGCCTCCTCCCCCCACTCGGCCGGCGCAAATTCACGGATCAACCAGACATTCATGCTGTCACCTCCTGCAGCCCACGAAGGACCGATAGCGCGCAAACTGTCGCGTTATGAACCAGCTGTACGTCACCCGAGAGCAGACTTAACCAGATAGTCATACAGTCACCTCCTGCAGCCAACGTGCGATAGTGCGCAGACCGTGGCCCTTGGCACCGGTCGCCCAGAGATCGTTACCCGATTTCTGATAGGAGGCCGCCAGATCCAGGTGCACCCAGCCCTTGCCCTCATCACGCACGAAGCGGGAGAGGAACGCAGCAGCCGTGGTGGCACCGGCCGTGCCTTCGGCCGAGGCGACGTTGCCCAGATCGGCAAAAGCCGAGGTGAGCTGGCTGGCATGCCAGGGCTCCAGCGGCAGCGCCCACGCCAGCTCGTTTTCCACCTTGGCGGCGGCCAACGCGCGCTGCTGTTCGGTCTCATCGAGGGCAAACACCGCATTGTAATCGCGCCCCAGCGCCATCTTGGCGGCGCCGGTCAAGGTGGCTGCGTCAAGGATATAAGCCGCACCACTGTCGGAGGCCGCCATCAAGCCATCGGCCAGCACCAGACGACCTTCCGCATCGGTGTTCTGGATCTCGACCGAAACCCCGTTCTTGTAGGTAAGGATGTCGCCCAGCTTGAAGGCGTGGCCGGAGACCAGGTTCTCGGCGCAGCAGAGAATGAGCTTCACCCGCTGGTTCAAACCACGACTGATGGCCAGCGCCAGCGCGCCGGTCACCATGGCAGCGCCGCCCATGTCGGACTTCATCGGCAGCATGTTGTCTGAGGACTTCATGGAGTAGCCACCGGAGTCGAAAGTGATCCCCTTGCCCACCAGCGCCGCCACCACGGGCGCATTGCGATCACCGGTCGGGTTGTAGTCGAGCTCCAGCAGCACAGGCTCACGCTCGCTACCACGGCCAACCGACCAGACCCCGATATGGCCGGACTCGCGCAGCGCTTCACCGGCGGTGATGCGGGCTGTGACCTGATCCCCGGCGATACCACGAATGAGTAACAGGGCCGATTCCGCCAGACTCATGGGGTAGATCTCTTCCGGACAGCCATTGGTGATGTCACGTACCCAGCGAGCTGCCTTGAGCAGCGCATCCAGTTCACGGGCGTCCGCATCGCTCTGCTGGCCGAAATCCAGTTCACGCGCACCCTTGGCGGCGTAGAACCCTTGGGCGAACGCGTAGCGACGCTCCAGATCCCAGCCTTCACCGACCAGCATCACCCGCTTGATCCCGCTCGATTCGAGGCGACGGGCGGCGCGCTGAACGGTGCGCAGAACATCCTTCTCCTGACCGGCAGCACCAAGATGGATCAGTGCCTCGTCGCCATTGAAACTGAGCTGGGCGCCCTCGCCCCAATAGGCGGCCGCAGCCTGGGTGGATAACGCTACCTTCATCATGTCAGCCATCGTGTTTGCTTCCTTTTTACTGGCACTATGTATAAGCACTCTTTATGGGAAAGAGCTTATTGGCAAAGAGAGAATAACGAATACAAAAAAGGCCGTACCCCCGAGGGTCACGGCCTTCCACCATATCACTGAAGCACCACAGGATGCTGCAGGTGCAATTCACTCATGTGTAATTAATGGCGTTCAGAGGCAAGGTTCAGGGTGTACTTGGGCAGTTCCACCACCAGATCCTCGTCCGCCAGTTTTGCCTGGCAACTAAGACGGGATTCCGGCTCCAGCCCCCACGCCTTGTCCAGCATGTCGTCTTCCAGTTCGTCGCTTGGCTCGAGAGAGTCAAAGCCCTCGCGCACCACGCAGTGGCAGGTAGTGCAGGCACAGGATTTCTCACAGGCATGCTCGATCTCGATACCATTGCGCAGCGCCACATCCAGAATGGTCTCGCCGCTTTGCCCCTCGAGGGCGGCGCCATCCGGACAGAGTACGGGATGAGGAAGAATGATCAGTTTTGGCATATTACACCTTGTTGACGTTTTGTCCGGTCAGCACCTTGCGGATGGAGGCATCCATCCGGCGGGCTGCAAACTCGCCACTGACAGCATCTGCCGCCTCAATGGCTTCTTTGATTTGATTGGTTGAGCCTGCGTTGCGCATGGTCAGCAGATGGGCGATGGCGGCATCAATCTCGGCACGTTCGGCTGCGTTCAGCAGTGCATCGCCATCGGCGGCCAGCGCCGCATTGAGGCTCTCGACCACCCGGTCGGCTTCAACCTGCTGCTCGGCCAGCATGCGGGCATCCATATCCTGCTGGGCGTTCTCGATGGAGGCGCTCAGCATGTTGAGGATATCCTGCTCCGCCAGCCCGTAGGAGGGCTTGACCTGGATCTCGGCTTGTACGCCGGAGGATTTCTCCATGGCGCTGACCGAGAGCAGACCATCCGCATCCACCTGGAAGGTGACGCGAATATGGGCGGCACCGGCGGCCATCGGCGGAATACCGGTCAGGGTAAAGCAGGCCAGGGAGCGGCAATCGGCGACCAGTTCGCGTTCACCCTGTACCACGTGGATAGCCATGGCTGTCTGACCATCCTTGAAGGTGGTGAACTCCTGGGCACGGGCCACCGGAATAGTGGTGTTGCGCGGGATCACCTTCTCGGCGAGGCCACCCATGGTCTCCAGACCCAGCGACAGGGGGATAACGTCCAGCAGCAGCATCTCGGCATCGGGCTTGTTGCCCACCAGAATGTCGGCCTGGATGGCGGCACCGATGGCGACCACCTTGTCCGGATCGATGCTGGTCAGCGGCGTACGTTGGAAGAATTCACCCACCAGTTCACGCACCAAAGGCACCCGGGTAGAGCCACCGACCATCACTACTTCCAGCACTTCCACCTGCTCAAGATCCGCATCGCGCAGAGCGCGACGGCAAGCCAGCAAGGTCCGTTTCACCAGCGGGGTGATGAGCTCATCAAACTGGCTGCGGCTCACTGATCCCTGCCAGCCCGCAAAGGTGCACGCCACCTGCTCGGCATCGGTCAGACCATGCTTGACGGCAGCGGCCACATCCAGCAGCTCGCGCTGCAGATGGGCATCCAGCTCGCCGGTCAAACCGGCTTGCTCCTTGATCCAGTCCGCCAGCAGATGATCGAAATCATCGCCACCAAGGGCAGAATCACCGCCGGTCGCCATCACTTCAAAGACACCGCGGTGCAGCCGCAGGATTGAGATATCGAAGGTACCTCCCCCCAGATCGTAAACCGCGATCACCCCTTCCTGACCGGAGTCAAGGCCATAGGCAATCGCGGCCGCGGTCGGCTCGTTGAGCAAGCGCAATACGAGCAGACCGGCCAGACGGGCCGCATCCTTGGTGCCCTGACGCTGGGCATCATCGAAATAGGCAGGCACGGTAATGACCACGCCGTCGAGATCGCCCCCCAGCGAGGCGGCGCCACGCTCGGCCAGCTTTTTGAGTATTTCGGCCGAGACCTGCACCGGATTGATCAGCCCCTGACGGGTTTGCAGTTGCGGCATGCCATTGTCGGCGGCAACAAACTGGTAAGGCTGCTGGCGGGTATCGATATCGGCCAGCGCCTTGCCCATCATCCGTTTGACCGAGACGATGGTGTTGTGAGGATCGAGTGCCGCTTCGCGCTTGGCATCAATCCCGACTCGAATAGCGTCGCTTTGATAGTGCACCACTGACGGGAGCAGGTCGCGCCCTTGCTCATCGCAAAGGGTATCGGCGTGACCGCTGCGAACCGCAGCGACGAGAGAGTTGGTGGTGCCGAGATCGATGCCGACGGCACGTTTGTGCTGATGAGGAACAGCGCTCTGGCCGGGTTCGGCGATTTGCAGTAATGCCATGGGTAATGAAACTTCCAGCGTTAAAGGATCAAGACTCGAGAAGCGAGTCTTCGAATCGTTCCAGCTCTTCGAGGAGCTTGTCGACAAACTTGAGTTTGCGAACGCAATCAGCGGCAACGAGATCTTTACCGGCGGCAAGAGACTCGGTCAGCTGCTGCATCAACAACTGGTGATCATGCCTGATCTCGCGGCGAAAATCCTTGATGGCGCGCTCAGGGTCTGCGTCATCTTTCAGATCGGCCAGACGCTCGCGCCACTCCAGCTGCTGCATCAGAAACGCGGTATCTTGCAGAGTCTGCTGTTCACCACGGATATCGGTGCCACGCAGGGAGAGCAGATATTCGGCACGGCGCAGCGGCGCCTTGAGGGTGGTGAATGCTTCGTTGATCTGGGCGGCACGTTGCACCGCAGCCAGCTGCTCCCGTTCGGGGGCCGTGGCAAAACGATCAGGATGGAATTGGGTTTGCAGCTGGCGGTAGGTATCAGCCAACTGACGGGTATCGAGCTCGAAGCCTTCAACCAGCCCAAACAGCTCGAAATGATTCATGCAAACCTCTTGGAAACGTTCGCCACAACCTCACTCGCCCCTGGCAAACGAGATGTGGGGGGGGGGGGGGGGGGGGGGGGGGGCCGCCCCCCCGAGGCGCAGCCAGTCATCGCTGTAGCGGGTCACCTCCGCCTCCAACCAGTGGCGCAGGCTCAGCTCCTCCATCTTGTCCTCGGCCACCAGCATCAGGCCGGAGAGCAGGATCAGCAGCACCACCCCGGCGCCGCCGAGCGCCATGATCAGGCGGCGGCGAAGGCTCGGCAGGCTCATGCGCTCACCAGTCGGTAGCCCTGACCGTGCAGGGTCTCCAGCATGGGAGTGGGGAAGGGTTTGTCGAGCGCGTTGCGCAGGGCGTAGATGTGGCTGCGCAGGGCATCGGAGTCGGGCTCCTCGTCCCCCCAGACGGTGTCGAGCACCTCCTGACGGCTGACGATGGCGGGAGCTCGGCGGGCCAGCAGCGCGAGGATCTGGAACGGGATCTTGCCGAGCTTGAGGGGCTCACCGGCGCGGGTGGCGCGGCCGCTGGCGACATCGACCGTCAGATCGCCAAAGCTGATGGCCCCCACATCGCCACGAGGGCCGCGCATGCTGAGGGCTTGCAGCCGCACCTCCAGCTCCTCCATGGCGAACGGCTTGACCAGATAGTCATCCCCTCCCGCCTTGAAGCCTGCCAGCTTGTCTTCCAGGCTGTCGCGGGCGGTGAGAAACAGTACGGGGGTGGCAATCCCCTGCTCGCGCAGGCGCGCCACCGTGCTGAGGCCATCGAGGCGCGGCATCATCACATCCATGATGATGACGTCGAAACGCTGCTCCTCCAGCAGTTGCAGCGCCGCCTGACCGTGATAGGCACAATCGAGACGGTGACCGGCCAGCTCCAGATAATCCATGATGGTTTCCGCCACCTGAGGATTGTCTTCCACTACCAAAATCTTCATGCTTTGCTCTCCTGGTTGGTGAGCGTTTCACGCTCTTTTCACACCGGATTCGGCATCCTGTTTGCCAGTGTAACCCCGAGGATCCCTGATGAAGAAGTCTCTCTGCGCCCTCCTGCTGTTGATCTTGTTGCCACTTGGAACCGCACAGGCGACCGAATTCAAACTGACCGGCCGCACCACCTGGCAGCTTGGCCAGTTGATGGTCAACGGTCTGCCGTTCGTGATCGACGACCAGACCCGTTTCAAGGATTGGCTCAACGAGGATGATCTCGGCGGTACCTGGGTCGAGATGAAGGGGGTGGTGGAGAACGGCGTGCGCTATGTACGCAAGGTCGAAGCCCTCGACGAAGATGACAAGGACGAGATGGATCTGGAGGGGCCGGTCGAAGGGGGGCGGATCTGGGGCTACACCACCTCGGACAACAGTCTGGCGCCGTTCGAAGGGCGCTGGCTCGAGCTGGAATGCAAGTTTGACGGCATGCGCCTGAGCCGCTGCCGCGAGGATGACTGATCCGATCTCTGCGTTCCGATTAGAAATGCTCCCGAATGAAGCCCATGCTTGTCCAGCATGGGCTTTTTGTTCAGGGACGAACGAAGATGGAACAATCGAGAAAGTGGTGTGCATGGATGCTGAGTGTACCGCTCTGGGCGGCGCAGGCGGGAGCTGACGAATTGTGGCTGGTGGAGCTGGAGCACAGCGATGGTATCCGCCTGCAATTTCAGGGGGCCGAAGTGGAGCTGGGCAGTGCCGTCGTCTGGCGGCAGGGGGAGATTTGGCCGCAGCCACTCAAACCCGGCGACCAGCTCGCTCTGCTGGTGGCTGATGGCGTTGCCACCCGCATTGAGCTGCTGGCCGCCAGAGCCCCGCTGGCCAATCAGCCCTGGCAGCGGGCGCAAGATCGCCTGCAATCCTTCGATGACCGGCAGCTCACGCTGGCCACCCTGGGCACTGTGCCACTCAATCCGCAGGTGCGCTGGGTCAACGGTTCGGCCGCCGATCTGCACGAAGGGAGTGCGCTGGTGCTGAGCCGCGATGAACAGGGTCGCTTAAGCGAAGTCCTTGTCATCAATCCGGAGGAGGATTGCCCCATCTTGTTAACGGCTTGTGCTTTAGATTTTCCCCCTTATACTGGCGCCATCTTGTCGGAGTGCTGACCGTCGAACGACGCGAAGCTGAGACCGTTAATTCGGGATCCGTGGAACCTGATCAGGTTAAAACCTGCGAAGGGAACAAGGGTAACTTGCGGGTTACCGCGCCGGGGGAGGTACAAGCCTCTTCCGCTCATCGAAGGGATCACCCTTGATGGGTTAGGGCGCACAGGAGGGAGTCTGTCCCGTCCGGTTTTCCAGCACGTGGGGTGCCTTGCCCACAGCGTGCAGAGAGCGGGAAGGGGCAGTACAGCAGCGCGGAGATCCATCCCGCGCGCACTCCCTCCCGAGATAAACACCCCGCCGCAAGTTCATCTTCTCCTCGAACTCCAGACAAGCAAACACCCATAACTTCAACCAGTTAATGTGAGTTTTGCTATGTCTACTTCCGTATCTGATACTACCAAATCCAGCCGCCGCGAGCAGCGCTCCAGCGCTCAGGCCTTTATCGACAGCCTCAAGGGGATGGCTCACCCCAACTCCCGCCGCATCTTTATCGAAGGCTCCCGCGCCGATATCCGTGTGCCCCTGCGGGAGATCCAGCTGGCCGACACCTTCGTCGGCGGCACCAAAGAAAATCCCCAATTCGAGCCCAACGAGCCGGTGCCGGTCTACGACACCTCGGGCCGTTACGGCGAGGAGGGGGTCGCCATCGACGTGCGCCGCGGCCTGCCGCGCCTGCGGGAGAACTGGGTGCTGGAGCGGGATGACACCGACGAACTGCCGGGGCTCAGCTCCACCTTCACTCAGGAGCGGCTGGCCGACGAGGGGCTGGATCACCTGCGCTTCGAGCACTTGCCAAAGCCGCGCAGTGCCAAGCCGGGCCGCCGGGTGACCCAGCTCCACTACGCTCGCGCCGGTATCGTCACTCCCGAGATGGAATTTATCGCCATCCGCGAGAACATGGGGCGCGAGCGGGTGCGCTCCGAGCTGTTGCGCACCCAGCATCCGGGCCGCGATTTCGGTGCCCGTCTGCCGGAAAATATCACCCCCGAATTTGTGCGCGATGAGGTGGCCGCCGGTCGCGCCATCATCCCCAGCAACATCAACCACCCGGAAGCGGAGCCGATGATCATCGGCCGCAATTTCCTGGTGAAGATCAACGCCAACATCGGCAACTCGGCGGTCACCTCCAGCATCGAAGAGGAGGTGGAGAAGCTGGTCTGGTCGACCCGCTGGGGCGCCGACACCGTCATGGATCTCTCCACCGGTCGCTACATCCACGAGACCCGCGAGTGGATCCTGCGCAACAGCCCTGTCCCCATCGGTACCGTGCCCATCTATCAGGCGCTGGAGAAGACCAACGGCATCGCCGAAGACCTTACCTGGGCGCTGTTCCGCGACACCCTGCTGGAGCAGGCCGAGCAGGGGGTGGACTACTTCACCATCCACGCCGGCGTCCTGCTGCGCTTCGTGCCGATGACCGCCAAGCGCCTCACCGGCATCGTGTCGCGCGGCGGCAGCATCATGGCCAAGTGGTGCCTCTCCCACCACAAGGAAAACTTCCTCTACCAGCACTTTCGCGACATCTGCGAGATCTGCGCCGCCTATGACGTGGCCCTGTCGCTGGGCGACGGTCTGCGCCCCGGCTCCGTCTATGACGCCAACGACGAGGCCCAGTTCGCCGAGCTGCGCACTCTGGGCGAGCTGACCAAGATCGCGTGGGAATACGACGTGCAGGTGATGATCGAGGGGCCGGGTCACGTGCCGATGCACATGATCGAGCGCAACATGACCGAGCAGCTGGAGCACTGCCACGAGGCTCCGTTCTATACGCTGGGCCCGCTCACCACCGACATCGCGCCCGGTTACGATCACTTCACCTCCGGCATCGGCGCCGCGCTCATCGGCTGGTACGGCTGCGCCATGCTCTGCTACGTCACTCCCAAGGAGCATCTGGGGCTGCCCAACAAGGAGGATGTGAAGCAGGGGCTCATCACCTACAAGATCGCCGCCCACGCCGCTGACCTTGCCAAAGGCCACCCGGGGGCCCAGATCCGCGACAACGCCATGTCCAAGGCGCGCTTCGAGTTTCGCTGGGAGGATCAGTTCAATCTGGCCCTCGACCCCGACACCGCTCGCGCCTACCACGACGAAACCCTGCCGCAGGAGTCCGGCAAGGTGGCCCACTTCTGCTCCATGTGCGGGCCCAAGTTCTGCTCCATGAAGATCACTCAGGACGTGCGCGATTACGCGGCGAAATTGGAAGCCGTTGAGATCAGGCTGGTCGGCATGGATGGCCAGCAGGAGCAGGTGGTGGCTCAGGTGGAGAGCGGCATGGCCCGCATGGCGGAGACCTTCAAGGAGACTGGCGGCGAGATCTACCATCAGGCGGCGGCGCTGAAACAGGCCGCAGGGGAGGAGGCGTGAGCAGCGCAAGCGGGGCTGTCAGCCCCGCCGATCTGCCGCCTGTGACGGACTCGCAGCCTGTGGTCTGGACCATCGCCGGTTCAGACTCCGGCGGTGGCGCCGGTATTCAGGCCGACTTGCACACATTGCACGACCTTGGCGTGCACGGCTGCTCGGTCATCTCCGCCATTACCGCCCAGAACTCGGTGGCGGTGAAGATGGTTGACCCCGTGCTGATGCAGACCTTCACCGCCCAGATCGACGCCCTCGGCGTCGATCTGCCGCCTGCCGCCATCAAGATCGGTCTGCTGCCGACCCGGCTCCATGTGGAGGTGCTGGCCCGTCGACTGGCTGCCATCGAGGCCCCCTTCGTGGTCTACGACCCGGTGGCCATCGCCAGCAGCGGCACCCCGATGGCGGAGCCCAATATGCTGGAGGCGGTGCGTGAACAGCTGCTGCCACGTCTGTCGCTTATTACCCCCAACGGCCCCGAGCTGGAAGCCCTGACCGGACTGCCGGTCAGCAGCCCCGAACTGGTGCGCCTCGCCGCCCGCCGTCTGCGTGAACTCGGCGCCCGCGCCGTGCTGGTGAAGGGGGGCCATCTGGAGTGGAGTGGCGATCTCTGCCTCGATTACTACCAGGATGAGACCCGCGAGTTCTGGCTGGCGGCACCGCGCCTGAATACCCGCCACGGCCACGGCACCGGCTGCTGCTACGCCAGCGCCATCGCCGCCGTGGTGGCGCAGGATTATCCGGTGGAGGATGCCATCACCCTCGCTCGCGCCTACTTGCAACAGGGGCTGGCGGCGGCGCAAGGAGTGGGGGCAGGCCCTGGGCCCATCGCCCATCTTGGCTGGCCAAGCAGTCTTGCCCACTTCCCCCGCGCCGTATTGGCGGGTTCAACCCTCGATCGCCGCTTCGGGCTTTATGAGACAAGCAGCGCCCGCCTGCCGCAGGGCCCCTTCGCGCCGACTGAACACAACCTCGGTCTCTATCCGGTGGTGGACTCGGTCAAGTGGCTGCGCCGCCTGCTGGGGCAGGGGGTCAAGACCATCCAGCTGCGGATCAAGAATCTGCCCGCCGCTCAGGTAGCACCGGCCATTCGCGATGCGGTTGAGCTTGGTCGCCGTCATGGGGCGCGGCTCTTTATCAACGACTACTGGCAGCAGGCCATCGAGGCGGGCGCCTGGGGCGTGCATCTGGGGCAGGAGGATATGGAGACCGCCGATCTCGCCGCCATTCAGGCGGCCGGGCTGCGCCTTGGCATCTCCACCCACGGCTACTTCGAGCTGATGCGGGCGCGCGAGCTCGCCCCCTCCTATATCGCGCTCGGCCATATCTTCCCGACCAACACCAAGGCGATGCCCTCACGCCCGCAGGGGCTAGTGCGGCTGCACCGCTACCGCGCCCTGATGACGGAGTGGCCGACTGTCGCCATCGGCGGCATCAGCGAGGAGCGGGTGGCGGCGGTCAAGGCAAGCGGGGTCGGCAGCATCGCGTTGGTCTCGGCCATCACTGCCAGCGATGACTGGCAGGGGGCGACCGAACGGCTGCTCGCCGCCGTGGGGGCGGGTGATGAGCCGCGTTCGGCCACCGTTATACGGGAGGCTGAACATGCGCTCTGATGGTGCGTCTCTTAGTGACAAAGAGTATCTGCGATACGGCCGCCAGCTGATGCTGGCGGAAGTGGGTGAAGAAGGGCAGGCACGGCTCAAGGATAAATCCGTGCTGATCGTGGGCTTGGGCGGGCTTGGCTCGCCGCTGGCCCTCTATCTGGCCGGAGCCGGGGTGGGCACCTTGTGGCTCGCCGATGGCGATACGGTCGATTCCAGCAACTTGCCGCGCCAGATCCTGTTCGATAGCGAGTCAGTCAACCACTCCAAGGCGGAGTTGGCCCGCGAGCGCTTGGCCGCCCACAACCCGCTGGTGGAGCTGATCGCCATCAACCAGCGACTCGATGCCGCCAGCCTGCCGGAGTTTGTGGCCGAGGTAGATCTGATGATCGACTGTTGTGACAACCTCGCCACCCGTCAGGCCATCAACGCCGCCTGCGTGGAGCAGGGCAAGCCCTGGATCTCCGCCGCCGCAGTGGGTTGGCAGGGGCAGCTGATGGCGCGTACCAGCAGCGATCACGCCTGCTACGCCTGCCTCTATCCGCTGGATACCAAGCTCGCCCAGAGCTGCGAGACCAGCGGCGTCACCGGCCCGCTGGTGGGGGTGATGGGCTCCTTGCAGGCGCTGGAGGCATTGAAACTGCTGCTCGGGATGCCGAGCCCGGTCGCTGGCACATTGCGCCGCTTCGATGCTTTGACCCATCAGTGGCAGACCCTCACTCTGGCCCCCGATCCCGATTGCCCGGTCTGCGGACAGCGGCGATGCCCGACACACGATAAGGAGATCACCCCATGACCCTCACCATTCGACTCAACGATAAAGCGCAGCCTCTGACGGCAGGGCAGAGCGTGGCCGACCTGCTGGCGGCGCAAGACGTTAATCCACAGGGGGTGGCGGTGGCCCTTAACGGCGCCGTGCTGCCCCGTGGCCGCTGGGCCGAGACCCGTCTCAATGACGGGGATGAACTTCACCTATTTACCGCCATTGCGGGAGGCTGATCCATGATGCTTGCGTTCCCAACTTCGAGTGCTCTGCCTTGCGGCGGAACTTCATCTCTTCTTACCACTGTGGCGGGAGGCTGACATGCTCAAGATTGCCGATCACACCTTCTCATCGCGCCTCTTTACCGGCACCGGCAAGTTTGCCCGCCCGGAACTGATGGCCGCCGCCATCGAGGCGAGCGGCTCCCAGCTCGTCACCATGGCCATCAAGCGGCTCGAACCGGGCAAGGCCCACGACGATATCCTGAGCCCCTTGCTGCAACTCGGGGTCAAGCTGCTACCTAACACCTCCGGCGCCAAGACCGCCGCCGAGGCAGTGTTTGCCGCCCAGCTCGCCCGCGAGGCGCTGGGGACGAACTGGCTCAAGCTGGAGATCCACCCCGATCCGCGCTATCTGCTGCCCGATCCCATCGAGACGCTGAAAGCCGCCGAGCAGCTGGTGAAAGAGGGCTTTGTGGTGCTGCCCTACTGCGGCGCCGACCCGGTGCTCTGCAAGCGGCTCGAAGAGGTGGGCTGCGCTGCCGTGATGCCGCTTGGCGCGCCCATCGGCTCCAATCAGGGGCTGGTGACCCGGGAGTTTCTCTCCATCATCGTCGAGCAGGCCAATGTGCCCGTGGTGGTGGACGCGGGGATCGGTGCGCCGAGCCATGCCGCCGCCGCCTTTGAGCTGGGCGCCGATGCCGTGCTGGTCAACACCGCCATCGCGGTGAGCGGCGACCCGGTCGCCATGGGCCGCGCCTTTGCGCTCGCCTGCAGCGCTGGGCGCAGCGCCTATGAGGCAGGCCTTGGCGCCCGCGCCCTGCAGGCCCAAGCCTCCAGCCCGCTGACCGAATTTCTGGGGGCGTTATGAGTCATGATGCTGGCTCGGGGCAAGAGCCAATCGCCATGTCCTCTTTCGCCACATCCCCCGATCCTGACGTTCTGCCCCCCCCTCTCCCTTTGGGAGAGGGGGTGAGGGCGCCGGGGGGGAGAGCTAAGGAGCCTACCTTTCTTGACCGATGGCAGGAGTTGGATTGGGACGATATCGGCATGCAGATCCGCGCCAAGACCGCCGCCGATGTAGCGCGAGCCCTGAGCGCACCACGGCGTACCCTGGCCGATTTTATGGCGCTGATCTCCCCTGCCGCCGAAGCCTATCTGCCGCAGATGGCAGCCGAGGCCGAGCGGCTCACCCGCCAGCGTTTTGGCAACACCATCGGCTTCTATGTGCCGCTCTATCTGTCGAACCTCTGCGCCAACGACTGCACCTACTGCGGCTTCTCCATGAGTAACCGCCTCAAGCGCAAGACCCTGAATAGCGAGGAGATTGAGCGCGAGTGCCTCGCCATCAAGGCGCGCGGTTTTGACAGCGTGCTGCTGGTGACCGGCGAGCATGAACACAAGGTGGGGCTCGCCTATTTTCGCGAGGTGATGCCCATCATCCGCCGCCACTTCAGCACGGTAGGGATGGAGGTGCAGCCCCTCTCGCAGGCCGACTATGCCGAGCTGAAAAGCCTCGGCCTCGACGCCGTCATGGTCTATCAGGAGACCTACCACGCCCCCACCTACGCCCGCCACCATCTGCGTGGCAACAAGCGGGACATCGCATGGCGGCTCGCCACGCCGGATCGGCTGGGCCGCGCCGGTATCGACAAGATAGGGCTGGGGGCGCTCATCGGTCTCTCTGCGGACTGGCGCGCCGACAGCTACTTTGTCGCCGAGCATCTGAGCTGGCTGGAGCGCCACCACTGGCAGAGCCGCTACTCGCTCTCCTTCCCGCGCCTGCGCCCCTGCACCGGCGGGTTGGAGCCTTCCGTCATCATGTCGGATCGCCAGCTGGCCCAACTTATCTGCGCCTGGCGTCTCTTCTCGCCCACGCTGGATTTGTCCCTCTCCACCCGCGAGTCCGCCACCTTTCGCAACGGCGCGGTGCGCCTTGGCATCACCCAGATGTCGGCCGAATCGCGCACCCAGCCGGGTGGCTATGCCGAAGGGGATAAAGAGGAGCTGGAGCAGTTCGCCATCCATGACGACCGCCCGGTGGGTGAAGTGGCCGCCGCCGTGCGGCAGGCGGGGTTGCAGCCGGTGTTTAAGGACTGGGAGCCCTTCTTGGGCCGATAGGGGCGGTCACGCCCCCCTTTGTCGGTGGCATCCGGCGTCCAGCCAGACTCCGTGCCTGTGGCAAGCAGGCACGGCTTCGCCGTGCAATCGTAGGGTCGATTAGCCGATAGGCGTAATCGTCCGGGGGATAGTCGATGGCACGGCTTTGCCGTGCAGGACGCGAGGCCGCTGGCCTCGAGGGGTTTTCGCCCGCCCTTCGGGCCGGGGCGAGTGGCTTTGGAAAGACCCAATGTCACCAAAGGTCTTCTCCCCCGCCAATCCGACCGCTACGCGGTTTCCCTCGGGTCAGGAACAAGGTCGGACGGACCGCCGCAGACGGCACATCCCTGTGCCGTCTGCGTCTGCGCCATCATCCCTGATGGCGCTCCTGACCTTGCTCCTTCCCCTCGGTGGATTGGAGGGGGAGCCAATACTGTGCCTTCTATAGCTACAGAGATCAGTCTGTGGGAAAAAGGACGTAGATATTCGAATAAAGAAGCCGTCGATGGAGGAAGAAGCGATTCTTGGCCTAGCACTCAAAAGTAGCTCTGGCGGCGAGGGAGACGGCTTTTCTGCGGTGATTCCAACTCATCATGATCTTCAGTCGAAAGAAGCCTAAGTGCAGAAAACCATAGTTACTCAGCAGTGCGGCCACCTGCTAGGCGAGGCCTGAATGGCTGTAATCCAATACGGTGATGAGGGAGGCAAGTTGATTTCTGTGTCAATTATTCATCCATATTAGTTTTAAAGGTCTGTTGGTATGAGTTCAGTTACCACCAATGTTTGAGTGAGACCATGAACGAGATGGTGACTGATTGTATAGTTCTAATTAAATAGACTAAATGTTAATGTCTGTGTATGTTGATAAATAAGAGTGATGTATAGGATTCCCAGATAGAAGGTGTCTATGTTGAGTTTTTTGACTGATTACTCCGATCTTATAATTAAAAGTGGTTCATTTCTGATTGCATTATTAGGGGTTGCTCCAATCATTAGAAAATGGTTGTTAGATTTAGATAGTAAGCGAAAAGATGACTATCGTTTTGCAAGGGAATTCTTTTCTGATCTCGATAAAAATCCAAGTATGCATCCATTTGTCAGAGAAAAGGGGTATTTAGCTATAGCAGGCAAGTCTCATGTGAATGAAGGTGAAGTATCTTATATATTGAGCCTCAAGGAGCCAAGCAAGGCGCTGGGGAATTATAAACTGGCAAAGGGAATCGTATGGTTTGACTCTGAAAAATCTCTTGTTAAGATAAGCTATAAGAAATGGTATAAGTATAAATTCGTCCGTATTGTAGCTAAGGCTTACCATATCATTAAGTATGGCGTGTTTTTCTTCTTGGCAATCCTTCCATTATATTCCAATTCCTTCAGGGAATGGATAGGTGATGCACTTATATTATACGTGTTTTTATTTTCACCTATATGTATGTTTATCGCTGTAAGATCAATAATAGAAAAGGAGAAAATAGTTTCTGCGGAATATATTGTCAAAAACCAAGAGTCACATACCAAAATAATAAAGTATATTTCTGGTGGAAATTGATGGGGTATTATTTTGAATATGGGGTTATTCATTTCTGACAAATGATGGCTAATTTTTATAACGTAATAATGTTTAGAGCAATTAATGCGTTATTTTTCAATTTTAGATCTTTTGATAAGATGTTTTCACTTAACGCTGAGAAGGCGGAGAGCTAAACTATTATAGCTATATTTCACCTAAGCTCAGGCATGAAGACCATGGTACTATTACGATGCGATGCATAGTTATGCTGCTAATCTAGCTCATATAAGACTTTGGTTTTTTTAAAACATAAAGAAAATTGATGTGAGCTTAGACTTGCTTGATAGAATGGGGCCTGTGTAAGCCATGGATTATTAAAAATAGATTGCCGTAATATTGATTTATCCGTCTCTGAGAGCCTGCAACCTAAAAATACCCCAGTGATGGATTCTATTGGTACGTCACATAAGAAAATGGAATCGGGTGTCGCAGCGCAAAATGAAAGCAGTTCATTCAAAACAGTACTACTTGGGGGGAATCTCATTTCTTCCATGTCGTCTGTGGAACTACCATCTTTTTCTTGTTGATCCATTAAAGCGCATGCTTGATTGTTAATTGATATCTTTATTTTTTCTTTGTATTTCTCTATGTTAAGTAATCCAATGTAGTCTTCATCATAAAACTCAATCATGTATTCATAGGCATCCTTATGAAGGAGAAAGTAATCTGCATTAGATACCTTAGTTATTATCCGATGTTCTTTTTCATAAATCCAGTCATCGCTTTTAGTTAGTAGGTTTCTTTTAGGGGATGTAGACCTCGGCAATGTTTCATGCCTTTCTCTATTGTATAAAACACGTTCAATAGGTTTTTTTAGACCAAGGTTTTTATTGAAATGATCGTTCAAAATATGGTAATCAAATTCAACCACAATGCCCTTGTGTTCATCGGCATAATGGGACCACATTAATAAATTATTATAACTTTCAGTAAAGGATATTACACCCGTGTCATCAAAACTTTCATCACTTGCGTATTCAGCTATTTGTTGGTAAAAATCCTCTCGATGTTCACTCTCTAATATATTATCTAGAGTGTCTTGGTCAGGACTAAGTTCAAATGGGTCATTGAGAACACAACGTTGGCTTAACCTGAAGCTCGGGTTATTGAAAAAATCAGACCTAAACTTCATGTACTTATAAATTTTATCCATTACAAATACCTTGTTTCTTCAAAAAGTAACTGACATGCCCCGGCGGCATATCGGGCAGCTGGCCAAAGACTTCGTAACCCTGCTTCTGGTAGAAGGGGAGAGCCTGAAAACTGGTGGTTTCCAGATGGTAGTTGCTGATGCCCTTGCTTTGGGCGTACTGCTCCATGGCGCCCAGCAGGCGGCCGCCCCAGCCATCGCGGCGGATGCTTTCGTCGATCCAGAGCCAGTCGACGTGCAGCCAGCCCCACTTGATGTCGGCGATGATGCCGCCGTGTACCTTGCCCTCTTTATCCTTGATAAAGCTGGCGATCCGCTCGCGCAGATGGGTGCCGGCGTGATCCTTGTTGAAGCCCGAGAGACCAATGCGCAGCGCTTCGATCTCATCGTCCTGAGGCGGTTGGGGTGGGGTTAGTTGCATATGAGCTCCTGCTGCATGGGGTCGTGGCTGCGTCAAAGGGTTAAAGCAATACCCGTTTGGACTCACTGTGGTCAAGTTTTCTGGTTGGCCGCCGTCAGCGTACATGGCATGGCGGCCAGTCAATCTCCCTTGCGACTTGCATCACCCCAGAGTGAGGCGCACACTGTTTGGCCTTGTTTTTATGCGATTCGATTCAAGGCAACCATCATGACTCCTGCCATCAACCTGCTGAAGAAGCTCAAGATCCCCCACAAGCTCTACCCCTACGAGTGCGAAGCCCACGACGATTTCGGCAAGCATGCCGCGACCCAGCTCGGGCTGCCGGAGGCACAGGTGTTCAAGACTCTGGTTGCCCATCACGACAAGCAGGCGGTGGTGGCCATCGTTCCCTCATCCGGCATGTGCAGCTTGAAGCAGTTGGCCAAGGCGACCGGCCTCAAGAAGGTGGAGATGATGAAACCGGCGGAGGCGGAGAAGCTGACCGGCTACAAGGTTGGCGGCATCAGCCCGCTGGCCCAGAAGAAACTGCTGCCCACCGTACTCGACGAGTCGGCACTGCAGTTTGACGAGATCCTGGTGAGCGGCGGCAAGCGCGGCCTCTCGGTCGGCGTGGCGCCGCAGGATATGCTGACGTTGATGAAGTGGATCGCTGCTCCCATCGGCGAAGAGTAGGGCCGGGCAAGGTGTGAACCTGCTATCCGGGCCTGTGGTGGCACGAGGGCGATGTGACTCGTGAGGATATCTGCCCGCGTCCCCCTGTTTGTCGTGTTGCTTATCCTTGCCATAGATCGCGCCAAGGTGGGGCACCCACGCTCAGGGGCTACACTGAAAGTACCTCTTCAGCCAAGGCGCGGTTTATGTCCCCCCTGCATCTGTTGGCCGCCGCTCTGCTCTGCATATTGTCACTGACCGGACAGGCGGCCACCCGGTTTACCTACATCAGCCCGGAGAGCGAGCGGGATCTGCGCACCACCTATGATCGGGAGCTGCTGCGGCTCGCCCTCGACAAGACCCGCGACCAGTTTGGCGACTATGAGCTGGAGCCTGCACCGCCCATGACCAAGGCGCGCCAGCGGCTCAGCATGCAGCTCGACAGTTATCCCAACCTCTTTGTAATGGACAGCTACAGCAGCACCCGTGAGGATCTGGGGCTCGCCTATGTCCGTTTTCCCATCCATCTGGGCATCGTCAGCTACCGCATCTGTTTTGTCAGCCCGCAGCAAAAGGCCGCGGTGAGCAAAGTGACCGATCTCAAGGGGCTGCGCCAGTTCACCTTCGGTCAGGGCAAGGGGTGGCTGGATGTGGATATCCTGCGCTACGCCGGGATGGCGGTGGTGGAAGTGGAGGGGTACGAAAAGCTGTTCAAAATGGTGGCGCGGGGGCGCTTCGATCTCTTCTGCCGCGGAGCGAGCGAGCTGCGCAGCGAGCAGCTCACCCACAAGGAGATAGCGGATCTGCTGGTAGATGACGCCTTGTTGATCTACTACCCGCTGCCCCGGGTCTTCTACACCAATCCCAACAATCGCGAGGCGCTGCAGCGGGTCGAGCGGGGGTTGCAACTGGCGTGGCAGGATGGCTCGCTACAGGCGCTGTGGCGCAAGAGCTTTGGCCCGGCCATCGCCTTTGCCAAGCTCTCCCAGCGCCGACTGTTGCGGCTGGATAATCCCTTCCTCGACGGGATCAGCTTCGATTACCGCCCCTATTTCTACAATCCGCAGACCGATCGCTTCGGCGATTACTGAGGTGCCTGCCTCTGGCGGCAGAGGGCCAACCAGGCCTCGGCGGTGCGCGACAGATAGCGCTCGCTCGGCCAGATCACCCCGAGTCGCCAGCTTAGTTCTGGTTCCAGCGGTCGCAGCACCAGACCATCCGGGGTCAGCCGGTTGCAGACCGGCTCCGGCAAGAAGGCGACCCCCATGCCGCTGCGCACCATGGCGGTGAGAAAATCCCACTGGCTGCTGCGTGCCGCTACCTGCGGCACAAAGCCCGCCTCCTGACACGCCTGCTCCAGCCGCTCGCTCAGGGTAAACGCCTGGGTATAGAGCAGGAAGGGCTCCTCCTGCAGGGACTCCAGCCGCAGCGGTGCCTCGCCATGCCAGCGGGGTTGATCAGGCAGCACTACCCGGATCGGGTATTGATCCAGCTCCAGCGCGCTGAGAGTGCCCCCCTCTTTGGTCGGCAGCATGGTGATGGCGAGATCAAGTTCCCCCTCCAGCACCGCCTGCTCGATGCGGCGACCGCCGTACTCCACCAGCGTCAGCTCCACCTTGGGATAGCGGGTGCGGTAGGCGCGGATCAGATCCGCATAGACGTGACCCACCATGGGGGGAATGCCGAGGGTGAGGCGACCGTGTTGCAGGCTCTGCAGATCGGCCAGTTCGGCCTCCAGTTGCTGCATCTCCGCCAAGATGGTCTGGGCCCGGTTGAACAGCACCTGGCCGCTGTCGGTCAGGGTGAAGCGGCGTCCCTCCCGATTGAGCAGGGGCTGGCCCAGCTCCTCTTCGATATTGCGGATCATCTTGCTGATGGTGGGCTGGGTGACAAACAGCTTCTCCGAGGCGCGGGTGAAGCTCTGCTCCCGCACCAGTTCGACAAAATAACGCAGGGCGCGAATATCCATGGACTCTCTCGACTCGTGTTGGCGGGTATGGGATAAAACATGCCTGTTTGGCATGAAGTTGATAATTTTAATTCATTTCTGGCAGGTTTTACTCAACTCTATACTGTGAGCTGGTTCACAGAAAGACGATGATCATGAAAGCCCTCTGCTTGCGCTGGCTACAGACTCCCTTCCAGATTGTGTTGCTGGCAGCCATCTGGCTGCTGGCCGATACCGCGGTTCGAACTCTCCATCTGCCGCTGCCCGCCAACCTCACCGGCATGTTGCTGCTGTTGGCCTGCATCCTGCTCGGAGTGGTCAAGGCCGAGTGGTTCAGTGCCGGTGCGCGCTGGTTGCTGGCCGAGATGCTGCTCTTCTTCGTGCCCGCCGTAGTCGCGGTGGTCAACTATCAGGATCTGCTGCTGCAAGAGGGGTGGCGCATCATGGTGGTGCTGCTGGTGAGCACCACGCTGGTACTCGGCACCACGGCGCTGGTGGTGGACCGGGTCTACCGCCTCGAACTGAAACTGGCCCGCCGGAGTCGCCGTCATGTCTGATACCCTGCTCGGGCTGATCTGTTTCGCCCTTACCCTGCTTTTCTACTACGCCAGCAAATGGCTCTACGGCAAAAAGCGCATCCTGCCGCTGATGCCGCTGCTGCTGGCGCCGACCCTGCTGGTGGCCGTGGTGGTGCTGTTCCACATCTCCTATCAGGATTACATGGCCGAATCCCACTGGCTGCTCTGGCTGCTGGGGCCGGCCACCGTCGCCTTCGCGGTGCCGGTCTACGAGAACCGCCAGCTCATCCGCCGCCACTGGTTGTCGCTGTCGGTCGGGGTGGTCGCCTCAGTCATTATGGCGGTGGGCAGTACAGTGCTGCTGGCCCGCTGGCTGGATCTCTCCGACATGCTGCAACGCAGTCTGGCGATGCGCTCCATCACCACGCCGTTTGCGGTGGAGGCGACCCGCGCCATCGGCGGTCAGAGCGACCTCACCGCGCTGTTTGTGGTGCTGACCGGCGTCATCGGCATGGCGGTGGGGGAGAGCGTGCTCACCGTGCTGGCCATTCGCAGCCGCCTAGGCAAGGGGGCCGGCTTTGGCACCTCGGCCCATGGCGCCGGCACCGCCAAGGCCTATCAGATGGGCAACGAAGAGGGGGTGGTCTCCAGCATGGTGATGATGATCGCCGGCATGGTGACCGTGCTGCTGGCACCCCTGCTGGGCCAGCTGTTCTGGTAGGCGGAGCTTCCCTTTACAAGGCGGCTTGTCCCGGCGCTACACTCTAGTGAGCGTGTATTTCCGGGATGAGCATTATGACCTTTCATCGCCTTGCCTCCTGCTTGCTGCTGCTTTGCTGCCTGTTGCTTGCCACCCCACTTTCTGCTGGCAACATTTTTACCTACCCCAGTCCGGAGAGCCCGCAAGATGTGCGGGCACTCTACTACCGCGACCTGCTGCAACTGGCACTGGATAAAACCCTGGATACTGATGGGGGGTATGAGCTGCGCGCAGCGCCTATGATGAACCGTGCCCGCCTGCGTCTTGAACTGATCAAAGGCCACTACACCAATCTGTTCTCTGTCGATAGTCAGCGCCCTGCCGCCGAGGCGATCCACCTCGACTATGCCCGGTTCCCGGTCGATCTCGGGATCCTCGGCTACCGCATCTGTTTCGTCAGTCCGGCGCGGGCAGAGGAGGTCGCCAGGATAACCCGTTTGGATCAGCTACAGGGGCTGCTCCACGGGCAGGGGCTGGGCTGGCAGGATGTGGCCATCTTGCGCCACAACGGGATGCAGGTGCGGGAAGTCGCCGAGTATGAGCGCTTGTTCCGGCTGGTGGCCAAAGGGCGCATCGACCTCTTCTGTCGGGGGGCCAACGAGCTCTATAGCGAGCTGGCACAGCGTCCCGAGCTGGGGTTGCAAGTGGATGCCCATCTGCTGCTCTATTACCCATTTCCGCGGCTTTTTTATACCCACAAACGCAATCAGCAGGGGCTAGATCGTATCAATCGTGGCTTGCAACTGGCATGGGCAGATGGCTCGCTGCAGTCGCTCTGGCGTACTCACTTCAAACCGGCCCTGGATCAAGCCAAGCTGCCGGGGCGCCTGCTGTTCAAGCTGGAAAACCCTACCTTGACGCCGCTGGATTTCGATTATCGCTCCTACCTGTACGACCCGTTCAATGAGCGATTTGGTGTGGCGCCATAAGCCAAGGGTTGCCTGCCAGCACGGGGCCGCCCTGCATCTCTGCTGCCTGAGTCCATGCCCTTGAGGCACCCTGGCTCCACTGCCCGTTGTGACAGCCATACGGGCTTGCCGAGCGCTATTGGCTGCCGCCTCTTAACCATCAGACGGGAGCTGGTATCACTCCCCCCCTAATTGGGTGGCTGAACCATAATTTTTTTCATTCCTCATTGGCATGATTTTCATTATTTAAATTCATTTTTTGAAGGTTGTTGCGCTGCATATACTGGGGGTCGCTTCACGGTTCAGGTTTGCTCCTGCCCGCTTCTGGCTTGTGCGAGTGAGCCTGAATCGTCCTGCTGCGGCGTCTTGATGTTCTGCATGAAGGCGTCCATCACTGGGCCGGGATCGATCCCGGCAGGTATTACAGCTGACGGAGCCTTGCTTGTTATGTTTAATTCCCACTCTTGCGCCCTGATTGTCGAAGGGGGCGCGATGCGCGGCATCTTTGCCAGCGGCGTGCTCGATGCCTTTGTCGAAAGTCACCACTACCCGTTCGATTTCGTCATGGGCGTCTCGGCCGGGGCGACTAATCTGGTCTCTTATCTGAGCGAGCAGCCACGCCGCAGCCACCACATCATCACCGAGCTGGCCTGCAGCAGCGACTTTCTCGATCCGCTGCGCTTCGTCAAAGGGGGTGATCTGGTAGATGTCAGCTGGCTCTGGCGAACCAGTCGCTACCGCTTTCCCCTCGACCTCGACACCTTCTCCGCCTGCCGCATTCCCTTCTATGCGGTCACCACCGATGTGGCGACCGGCGAAGCGGTCTACCTGCCGGTGCGCCCCGACAATATGGACGAGGTGCTGACCGCCACCTGCGCCCTGCCGGTGGTGCAGCACGAAACCCCCTGTGTCGATGGTCGCCCCATGGCGGATGGCGGCATCAGCGACTCCATCCCGGTGATCGAGGCTTACCGGCGCGGGGCGCGGCGGATAACGGTGGTGCTCTCCGAGCCCCGCGGCTATCGCAAGAAGCCCGCTCGCTTCTGCTGGATGGTGAAGGCGCTGCTAAAGACCCAGCCCGCGCTGGCGCAGGCGATGCTAGCCAGAGACGTGGCCTACAATCGCGCCCTCGATTTTATCGAGGCTCCACCCGCTGACTGCGAGATCGAGGTGATCGCACCACCGGTCGGCTTTGCGGTTTCCCGTTTTACCCGCGATCAGCTCAAGCTGGAGTCCGGCTATCTGCAGGGCTACTGGCAGGGACGCCAGAGCCTGCTGCGGGCCAGTGGAGAGGCGCGGGCGGTGGCCTGACTGGTTTGCCGGGTGCTGAATATGAAAAGGGGAACCTCGCGGTTCCCCTTTTGCATGCTTGCGCGGCAGCCAGTGCTTACAGCATCTGCTTGAGGCGATAGAGCAGATCCAGCGCCTGACGGGGGGTGAGCTCGTCCGGGCGCACCGCTTCCAGCTCATCGACCACCGGATGGCTCTGGGGCGCCATGGCCACCGGGGTAGGGCGGGGTTCACCGGCGGCGACCGGGGTGGCGCTTTCCAGCTCGTGCAGTTTGTGACGGGCCTGCTGGATCACTGATTTGGGCACCCCAGCCAGCGCCGCTACTTGCAGACCGTAGGAGCGGCTGGCCGCCCCCTCCTGCACTGCGTGCATAAAGGCGATGGTGTCGCCGTGCTCCACCGCATCGAGGTGGACGTTGGCCAGCCCACTCATCAGCTCGGGCAAGCGGGTCAGCTCGAAGTAGTGGGTGGCGAACAGGGTGTAGGCGCCGATCTTGCTCGCCAGCTGTTCGGCGCAGGCCCACGCCAGCGAGAGGCCGTCGTAGGTACTGGTGCCGCGGCCAATCTCGTCCATCAGCACCAGACTGCGGGCGGTGGCGTTGTTGAGGATATTGGCGGTCTCGGTCATCTCCACCATAAAGGTGGAGCGGCCGGAGGCGAGATCGTCTGACGCCCCGATGCGGGTGAAGATACGGTCGATGGGGCCGATGCGGGCGCTGTCGGCGGGCACGAAGGCGCCGATATGGGCCAGCAGCACGATCAGCGCGGTCTGGCGCATATAGGTGGATTTACCGCCCATGTTGGGACCCGTGATGATCAGCATCCGCCGCTCCCGCTCCAGCCGGATAGGGTTGGCGATAAAGGGGTCGGTCATCACCTGCTCAACCACTGGATGGCGGCCCGCTTCGATCAGGATCTGATCCTCATCGATGAGGGTCGGGCAGCGGTAGTCGAGGGTCTCGGCCCGCTCGGCCAGGTTGGCCAGCACGTCCAGCTCCGCCAGTGCGGCTGCGGAATCCTGCAGATCGCCGAGGTGGGGCAGCAGGGCATCGAGCAGCTCTTCGTAGAGCCGTTTCTCCAGCGCCAGCGCCTGGGACTGGGCGGTGAGTACCTTGTCCTCGTACTTCTTCAGCTCATCGATGATGTAGCGTTCGTTGTTCTTGAGGGTCTGACGGCGGATGTAGTGGGCCGGCACCAGATGGCTGTTGGCCCGGCTCACTTCGATATAGAAGCCGTGCACCTTGTTGTAGCCCACCTTGAGGGTGTTGATGCCGGTCAGCAGCTTCTCCCGCTCCTCGATGCGGGCGAGGCTGGCGGTGGCGCCGTTGGCGAGATCCCGCAGCTCGTCCAGCTCCTGATTGAAGCCGTCACGGATCACGCCACCATCGCGGATCAGCACCGGCGGCACCTCCATCACCGCGCGCTCCAGCAGGTCGAGCAGCTCGGGGAAGGTGCTGGCCCGCTCGGTCAGCTGTTGCACCGCTTCGTGTTCGTTGTCCGCCAGCAGGCGCTGCAACTCGGGTAGCTGGGCGAAAGCCTGACGCAGGCGGGTGAGGTCGCGCGGGCGAGCCGAGCGCAGGGCGAGACGGGCCAGTACCCGTTCTACATCGCCGACTTGGCGCAGCAGACCGCCCAGCTCGTCGTAGAGGTTCTGCTCGATCAGCTCCTTGATGGTGCTCTGGCGACCTTTCAGGATCACCCGATCGCGGATCGGCTGGTGAATCCAGCGCTTGAGCAGCCGGCTACCCATCGGGGTGGCGGTGCGATCCAACACCTCGGCCAGGGTATTTTCATAGCCACCGGCCAGATTCTGGGTCAGCTCCAAATTGCGGCGGGTGGCGGCATCCATGATGACCGCATGATCCGGCTGCTCGAGGCGCACGCTGCGAATGTGGGGCAGGGCGGTGCGCTGAGTGTCCTTGACGTACTGCATCAGGCAGCCGGCGGCGCACAGGGCTGTTTCGCTCTTGTCGACGCCAAAGCCCACAAGATCCTGAGTGCCGAACTGCTGGCAGAGCAGCTTGCGAGCGGTGCCCAGCTCAAACTCCCACTCGGGGCGGCGACGCAGGCCGCGGCGCCCCTCGATATGGTGCAGGAACTCGAACGATTCGGGATAGAGCAGTTCGGCCGGATTGGTGCGCTGCAGCTCAGCCAGCAAGGTCTCTTCTTTCTCGAACTGGTTGATGAAGAAGCGGCCGGAGCCGATGTCCATGGTGCCATAGCCGAAGCGGCGGCCATCGTGGTAGACGGCTGCGATCAGGTTGTCCTGCCGCTCGCTGAGCAGCGCCTCGTCGGAGACGGTGCCCGGGGTGATGATGCGAATGACCTTGCGCTCCACCGGCCCCTTGCTGGTGGCGGGATCCCCCACCTGTTCGCAGATGGCGGCCGACTCGCCGAGCTGCACCAACTTGGCCAGATAGCCCTCGATGGCGTGATAGGGCACCCCCGCCATCGGGATGGGGCTGCCCGCAGACTGGCCGCGTTTGGTGAGGGAGATGTCGAGCAGTTGGGAGGCCTTGCGGGCATCGTCATAGAACAGCTCGTAGAAGTCGCCCATCCGGTAGAACAGCAGGATCTCCGGGTTCTCGGCCTTGAGGCCAAGGTACTGCTGCATCATGGGCGTGTGGGCGCTCAGATTGGCGCCGCTGGCTTGGTGTTGTGCGGTCATGTTCTGTTCCAGAAGGGGCCTCTGCGGGCCAGTGTCTGCGGTGATGAGCCTTGAGCTTGATGGCGCCATTCTACACATAAGCGCCGCGACGGGGGAGCGGGTGTTCCGGGCGCGGTTGTTCTGCACTATTGAAGGCATGACACAGGTGCGGCACCTCACATTGCGGCAGGCAAGGGCGGTCTGCCGTGGTTGCGGGCGGCGCTAGCGGGATCGCATAATGTGCCTCTTGAGCGGATCAGAAGGAGTCGTGATGAAACTGGATGCAGAGATAGAGCACCTTGCCATCGAGCTGGGACGGGCCCTCGGTCAGCGGGGTTGGCTGGCGGCGACCGCCGAATCCTGTACCGGCGGCGGGGTGGCCACGGCTATAACCGACATCGCAGGTAGCTCCGGCTGGTTCGATCGTGGTTTTGTCACCTACACCAACGAGGCCAAGCAGCAGATGTTGGGGGTGAGCAGCGATAGCCTTGAACAGCACGGTGCAGTGAGCGAAGCGGTGGTGCTGGAGATGGCCCGCGGCGCGCTGGCGCACTCGTCTGCCTCCATCAGCGTTGCTATCAGTGGCATCGCCGGCCCCGGCGGCGCCACCGAAGGCAAGCCGGTCGGCACCGTCTGGTTCGCCTGGGCCGACCGCAACGGCCGTCACCACTCCCTGCTCGCCCGCTTCGGCGGGGATCGCCGGCAGGTACGTCAGCAGGCGGTGAGACAGGCCTTGTCGGGTCTGTTGGCTCTGCTCAGATAAATTGGGCTTGATACTGTATGAATAGACAGTATACTTAGCCCAACTTCACTTCTTACTCACGATTTCCAGCGGAGATTGGCATGGATCAGAACAAACAGAAGGCACTGGCGGCTG
The DNA here is from genome assembly GCF_054052405.1 of Aeromonas aquatilis. Lineage (NCBI taxonomy): Bacteria > Pseudomonadati > Pseudomonadota > Gammaproteobacteria > Aeromonadales > Aeromonadaceae > Aeromonas > Aeromonas aquatilis. The sequence continues at coordinate 82,830 of NZ_JBSTYP010000015.1, forward strand.
CGCTGGGTCAGATTGAAAAGCAGTTCGGCAAAGGTTCCATCATGCGTCTGGGCGACAGCAAGACCATGGATATCGAAGCCATCTCTACCGGTTCCCTCTCGCTGGACGTGGCGCTGGGGATCGGCGGTCTGCCGTGTGGCCGTATCGTCGAGATCTACGGCCCGGAATCTTCCGGTAAAACCACTCTCACCCTGCAGGTGATCGCGGAAGCCCAGAAGAAAGGCAAAACCTGTGCCTTCGTCGATGCGGAGCACGCGCTGGATCCTATTTATGCTGCCAAGCTGGGCGTCAACGTCGACGACCTGCTCATCTCTCAGCCGGATACCGGTGAACAGGCGCTGGAGATCTGCGACATGCTGGTTCGCTCCAACGCGGTTGACGTCATCATCGTCGACTCCGTGGCGGCTCTGACGCCGAAAGCGGAAATCGAAGGGGAGATGGGTGACTCCCACGTTGGCCTGCAGGCTCGTCTGATGTCCCAGGCGCTGCGCAAACTGACCGCCAACATCAAGAACGCCAACTGCCTGTGCATCTTCATCAACCAGATCCGAATGAAGATTGGTGTTATGTTCGGCAGCCCGGAGACCACCACAGGTGGTAACGCGCTCAAGTTCTACGCCTCCGTGCGTCTGGATATCCGTCGTATCGGCGCCATCAAGGAAGGTGACGAAGTGGTCGGTAACGAGACCCGCGTCAAAGTGGTCAAGAACAAGGTGGCCCCGCCCTTCAAGCAGGCTGAATTCCAGATCTTCTACGGCGCCGGTATCTCCAAAGAGGGCGAGCTGGTGGATCTCGGTGTCAAGCACAAGCTGATCGACAAGGCCGGAGCCTGGTACAGCTACAACGGCGAGAAGATCGGTCAGGGCAAGGCCAACGTCATGAAGCTGTTCGCCGAGAACAAGGTGATGGCTGGCGAAGTGGAAGCCCGCCTGCGCGAACTGCTGCTCTCCGGTGCCGTGCCAGTCGATGACAAGGCTGCACCGGTTGAGGCAGAAGAGTTCGATGCCGAAAGCGAACAAGAGTTCGAATAAGGAACAAAGGAAGGCCGGGTAGATACCCGGCCTTGTTATTTATGATGGTTGATGAATCTGTTATCGAACCGGTTGAAACTGCCGAGCCGACCTTTGAAGAGCAGCTTGCCGCCGCCCGCGCCTTTGCCATGCGCAGTCTGGCCCGTCGCGAGAGTGCCGAGTCAGAGCTGGCCAACCGGCTGCGCCAGCAGGGTTTCAATGAAGAGGTGATCGAGGCGGTGGTCGATTACTGCCGCGGTTACAACTGGGTCAATGACGAACGTTACGGTGGTATGGCTGTACGTGCCGGTGCCGCCAAGGGCCATGGCCCCATCAAGATCCGTTTCGATCTGCACCGCAAGGGGCTCGACGATATGCAGATTGATGCCGCATTCGATCAGCTGGAGCTGGACTGGTTCGAACTGGCGTTTGCCCTGCTCGAACGGCGCGCCCGGGTGGCCGATCTGGCGGATTTCAAGCTGCGGATGAAGTGGCTCAAGTATCTGCTGGGGCGCGGCTTTACCCAGGATCAGGCCCGTTATGCCATCTCTGCCCTGCAGGAGCGGGAGGAGTAACGCCGCTGCGTGGCAACAGTCGTCTTACCTCTCCTTGTGGCAGGTTTTTCCTGCCGGCTCAGTAGGTTGCGAGCGCAATTCCGAAAAAGCCGCCTTTTGTTCATCTCATCCCTCTTTATGCGCTGCTTTTTTGCCTCTCGACAGTGAAAAAAGCCACTGTGGGCAGCGGCGCTCTTATCTGGCCCGTTTATGTGCGCTTTTTCGCCCGTGGCGGCCCTGTCCGTTTTACTTTACCCCGCAGAAAACTTACATTAATGCGGTTAAAAGTCCGTATTCGAATCAAGCAGGATTTTCCATGTATATGTCCACGTCAGAGATTCGCGCTGCGTTTCTCGAGTATTTCCGTTCCCAGGGGCACCAGGTTGTCTCCTCCAGCTCGCTGGTACCGCATAACGACCCGACCCTGTTGTTTACCAACGCGGGTATGAACCAGTTCAAGGACGTGTTCCTTGGCGCAGACAAGCGTGCCTACAATCGCGCGACGACTTCCCAGCGTTGCGTGCGTGCCGGTGGTAAGCACAACGATCTGGAAAACGTCGGCTATACCGCTCGTCACCACACCTTCTTCGAAATGCTGGGCAACTTCAGCTTCGGTGACTACTTCAAACAGGATGCCATCAAGTTTGCATGGGGCTTCCTGACCGAGGTGCTGCAGCTGCCGAAAGATCGCCTGCTGGTGACCGTCTACGCGACTGATGATGAAGCTTTCGACATCTGGGAAAAAGAGGTCGGTGTGCCGGCCGATCGCATTGTGCGCATCGGTGACAACAAGGGTGCCCCTTACGCTTCCGACAATTTCTGGGCGATGGGCGATACCGGCCCGTGCGGTCCCTGCACCGAGATCTTCTATGACCACGGCGATCACATCTGGGGTGGCCGTCCCGGCTCACCGGAAGAGGATGGCGACCGTTTCATCGAGATCTGGAACGTGGTGTTCATGCAGTTCAACCGTCAGGCTGACGGCACCATGGAGCCGCTGCCGCGTCCCTCTGTAGATACCGGTATGGGTCTGGAGCGTATCTCCGCCATCATGCAGGGTGTCCACTCCAACTACGAAATCGACATCTTCCAGGCGCTGATCAAGAAAGCGGCCGAGATTGTCGGTACAACAGATCTGAGCAACCAGTCCCTGCGCGTCATCGCTGACCACATCCGCTCCTGCGCCTTCCTGGTGGCTGATGGCGTGATGCCGTCCAACGAAGGTCGTGGCTATGTGCTGCGTCGCATCATCCGCCGCGCCGTGCGTCACGGTCGCAAGCTGGGCGCTACCGATGTCTTCTTCTACAAACTGGCTGCCGAGCTGGCAGTGCAGATGACGGATGTCGCTGCCGAGCTGATCGCCCAGCTGCCGCTGGTCGAGCGCGTGCTGCGTATCGAAGAGGAGCAGTTCGTCCGCACTCTGGATCGCGGTCTGCTGCTGCTGGAAGACGCTCTGGCCAACCTGGGCGATGCCAAGGTTATTCCGGGCGAAGTGGTGTTCAAGCTCTATGACACTTACGGCTTCCCGGCCGACCTGACTGCCGACGTGGTGCGCGAGCGCGAGATCGGCATCGACGAAGAGGGCTTCAAGGCCGAGATGGAGAAGCAGCGTGCTCGTGCCAAGGAGGCGTCCAGCTTTGGCGTGAACTACAACGAGATGCTCAAGCTCGACTTCGAGACCCCCTTCACCGGTTACAAGACCCTGACCGAGCGCACCCGTGTGCTCGGCATCTACAAGGGCACCGAAGAGGTGAGCGGTTTGATCTCCGGTGACGAAGCGGTCATCGTGCTGGAGCAAACCCCCTTCTACGCCGAGTCCGGTGGCCAGGTGGGCGACAGCGGTACCCTGAAAGTGGATGACGGCATTTTTGCCGTGACCGACACCCTGAAAGCGGGCAAGGCGATCATCCACAAGGGCTACATGGAGCTGGGCACCCTGGAGAAGGGCGCCGAAGTGGAAGCCGTGGTTGATGGCGATCGTCGTCAGGCCATCGCCCTGAACCACTCCGTGACTCACCTGTTGCACGCGGCCCTGCGTCAGGCACTGGGCGAGCATGTCACCCAGAAAGGTTCTCTGGTTGGGGCCGAGCGCATGCGCTTCGACTTCTCCCACTTCGAGGGGCTGACCATGGCGACCATTCGCCGGGTCGAGGAGCTGGTCAACAACCAGATCCGCGCCAACCACGAAATCACCACCCAGCTGATGGATCTGGAAGCGGCTAAGTCCGCGGGTGCCATGGCGCTGTTTGGTGAGAAATATGAAGACGACGTGCGTGTCGTGCGCATGGGCGACTACTCCACCGAACTGTGCGGCGGTACTCACGCCAAGCGCACCGGCGATATCGGCTTCTTCAAGATCATCGCCGAGAGCGGTATCGCTGCTGGCGTGCGCCGTATCGAAGCGGTGACCGGCAAAGCGGCCATCGACGTCATGCATCAGGTTGGCGAGCAGATCGAAGAGGCTGCTGCCCTGGTGAAAGGCGACCAGTTCTGCATCGCCGACAAGGTTCGCCAGATGCTGGACAAGGCCAAGATGATGGAGCGCGAGCTGGAGCAGCTCAAGGCCAAGCTGGCGGCTCAGGCCGGTAACGACCTGCTGGGTCAGGTGATCGAGATCAACGGTCAGAAGGTGCTGGTTGCAGCGCTGGAAGGGGCCGACCCGAAAGCCCTGCGCGGCATGCTGGACGAGCTGAAGAACCAGATGAAGTCCGGTGTTGTGCTGCTGGCAACCTGTGCCGATGGCAAGGTCAACCTGATCGCCGGCGTCACCAACGACCTGACCGGCAAGGTCAAGGCTGGTGAGCTGGTCAATCTGGTTGCCCAGCAGGTCGGTGGCAAGGGCGGTGGCCGTCCGGACATGGCACAGGCGGGTGGTACCCAGCCTGAGGCGGTGCCGGCAGCGCTGCAATCCGTTCACTCCTGGCTGGAAGAGCGCCTGTAATCGGGCGAGGTGATCTGTGGCACTCTATGTACAGAAGTACGGCGGCACCTCGGTCGGCACACTGGAGCGGATCGAGGCGGTAGCTGAGCGGGTCGAGCAGACCCGCGCCCAGGGACACGACGTGGTGGTGGTTGTCTCCGCCATGTCGGGCGAAACCAACCGGTTGCTGGGCATGGCCCAGCAACTGGATCCTGATGCCAACCGGCGGGAGATGGATGTACTGGTCTCCACCGGTGAGCAGGTCACCATAGCGCTGCTGGCGATCGCGTTGAACAAACGCGGTTGCCCGGCGGTCTCAATGACCGGTGATCAGGTGCGGATTCATACCGATTCCGCCTATGGCAAGGCGCGCATCACCCACATCGACACCGAGCTGGTTCATGCCGAACTGGCTGCGGGCAAGGTGGTGGTGATCGCCGGTTTCCAGGGCCGTGACGAGCATAACGCCATCACGACGCTGGGCCGCGGCGGTTCGGATACCACGGCGGTTGCCGTGGCGGCGGCCATCAAGGCCGATGAGTGCCAGATCTTTACCGATGTGGATGGGGTATACACCACGGATCCGCGCATCGAGCCCAAGGCGCGTCGTCTCGACACCATCACCTTCGAGGAGATGCTGGAGATGGCCAGTCTCGGCGCCAAGGTGCTGCAGATCCGCTCGGTGGAGTTTGCGGGCAAGTACCGCGTCCCGCTGCGGGTGCTGTCTAGCTTTATCGATGGAGAGGGAACCTTAATCACATATGGAGGTGATAGGATGGAAGCTCCCCTGGTATCCGGGATCGCGTTTAACCGCAACGAGGCCAGCCTGACCATTCTGGGCGTGCCGGACAGACCCACAGTTGCCGCGCAGATCCTGAATCCGATCAGCGATGCCAACATTGATGTCGACATGATTGTGCAGAACACCCTGGGAGATGGTACCGCCGACTTCACCTTCACGGTGAATCGTGACGACTATCGCCGTGCCCGGGCACTGCTGGAGGAGACCGCCACCGAACTTGGCGCCTCCTGCGTGCAGGGGAATGGCGAAATTGCCAAGGTTTCCATTGTCGGTGTCGGCATGTGGAACCATCCCGGTGTTGCGCGCACCATGTTCAAGGTATTGGGCGAGGAGGGGATCAACATGCAGTTGATCTCGACCTCTGAAATCAAAATCTCTGTGGTGATTGACGAGAAGTATCTGGAGCTGGCGGTGCGAGCCCTGCACGCGGCTTTCGGGTTGGATCAGGCACCGCAAGAGCAGCCCTTGGGCTAACAATCTCTGATTGATTTAGTTTCAACCATTTACCATATCGGTATCTTTGTTAGATAATGTCGCATATCGATATAAAAACAAAACAGGATACAGGAGCAAGCGAATGCTTATTTTGACTCGTCGTGTTGGGGAAACCCTGATGATTGGTGATGAAGTGACTGTCACCGTACTGGGCGTTAAAGGCAACCAGGTCCGTATCGGTGTTAACGCGCCGAAAGAGGTCTCCGTACACCGCGAAGAGATCTACCAGCGCATCCAGGCCGAGAAAGTTCCGGGCCAACCGGGCTTCTAAGCCACTTTCATGGCTGTGACAAGGCGACACCTCATGTGTCGCCTTTTGTTTTTCCGGCCCCCTGAAATCGCCCTGCAGGGTGCGAAAGTGCGGGATAAGTGCCGATATTGTTTGAATATTCCACGCTTTGACCAAATGCTGAGCGAACGCACTTTTTTCTCCAAAAAAGTGTTTGACTAAAAATCCCTGTGAAGTATTATCAGCCCCGCAAACGGAGAGGTGGCCGAGAGGCTGAAGGCGCTCCCCTGCTAAGGGAGTATGCGGCTTATACCCGCATCGGGGGTTCGAATCCCCCCTTCTCCGCCATTTGCGCCCGTAGCTCAGCTGGATAGAGTACCTGGCTACGAACCAGGTGGTCAGAGGTTCGAATCCTCTCGGGCGCACCATATTACGACTCAAGCAAGAGTCATGTGTTGACCATCAGCAAGTCGACACTTTGGAAAAGGCTTACTGATAAGTAAGCTTTTTTTATCGTTTTAAAACAGGGCGCCCGTAGCTCAGCTGGATAGAGTACCTGGCTACGAACCAGGTGGTCAGAGGTTCGAATCCTCTCGGGCGCACCATTTAAAACGACACAACGATTTATGAGCGCCCGTAGCTCAGCTGGATAGAGTACCTGGCTACGAACCAGGTGGTCAGAGGTTCGAATCCTCTCGGGCGCACCATTTTTCAAGCAGTACACAAAAGTTTGTGAGCGCCCGTAGCTCAGCTGGATAGAGTACCTGGCTACGAACCAGGTGGTCAGAGGTTCGAATCCTCTCGGGCGCACCATATTTCAAGCAGTACCAAAAGTTTATGAGCGCCCGTAGCTCAGCTGGATAGAGTACCTGGCTACGAACCAGGTGGTCAGAGGTTCGAATCCTCTCGGGCGCACCATACAGACAGCCTCGACTTAGGTCGGGGCTGTTTTTTTATGGGCGACATTTAACTTTTTGGTGCGGATCCCCGTGCGCTGTTGCGGGTAGATCGCCCGTTTACCTGGCTGTTCTTGTCCTCATTTCTTCCCCTTTCTGTGATTGCGCACAGTTCTTCTGATCGTTGCACCGCCTCACGACCCTTTGCCTCATCTATAGGCGCCTTGTATGCCTGCTGTTGCAACGGCAGATGCCGCGCAGCTCATCACTCAGGGGTTGGCTATCAACATCCTGCAAAGCCTGCTGAGGCGTTCTGCGGGCAATAAAAAGGCTATGTCCCAATTACGTGTTGCATGGGGTGCCCCAGCGCCTCATGCAAACATGCTTTGATATTCACGCCCCTCCCGTAACGCTC